>NZ_JAJSOU010000010.1:0-195875 GCF_021282405.1 Buttiauxella cochleicola | reverse complement strand
CCAAATGCTAAAGCATTTGTCGAACCTCGGGTCGAGGGTTCTCACCCATCTCTCCACGGGTTTCGGGCGAAAAAAAAGCCCGCATTTACATGCGAGCTCTTCTTTAAATATGGCGGTGAGAGAGGGGTTCGAACCCTCGATACGTTGCCGTATACACACTTTCCAGGCGTGCTCCTTCAGCCACTCGGACACCTCACCGTTTTGTTGTTCCCTGACATCTGGAACGGGCGCTAATGTAGGGAAAAGAACGGCCTGCGTCAATTCACTTTTGAGTAAATCTGGTGCGTTCAGCCAAACTTCAAGCAACTTGCTTCTTAAAACAGCATTACACGCTGATTTTTTATTACATTCATCTCATGTATTGTTTAGGGCTGCGCGTAAGCCTAAGAATAAATGGAGAAAGCATGGACATTATTTTTCATCACCCAACATTTAATACGCAACTGTGGCTGGAAGGTATGCAGCAGCAACTTCCTGGTGTCACGGTTCGCCAATGGCATCCTGGTGATAACCAGCCTGCGGATTACGCCCTGGTGTGGCATCCCCCGGTGGAGATGCTCAGTGGGCGCGAGACGCTGAAGGGGGTATTTGCATTGGGAGCGGGTGTGGACTCTATTCTGAGTAAGCTTCAGGCTCATCCGGATATGCTGCCAGCAGGTGTTCCACTATTTCGCCTGGAAGATACCGGTATGGCGCTGCAGATGCAGGAATACGCGGTGAGTCAGGTATTGCACTGGTTCCGTAGGTTCGATGATTATCAGGCATTAAAGCAGCAGGCAAAATGGCAGCCGCTGGATGATTATCGCCGTGAAGACTTCACTATCGGGCTGCTTGGCGCGGGTGTACTGGGCGGGAAAGTTGCAGAAAGCCTGGCGGCCTGGGGGTTCCCGGTGCGTTGCTGGAGCCGCAGCAAAAAAGAGTATCCGGGCGTAACCAGCTTTGCGGGTACTGAACAACTGGGTGACTTCCTTAAAGGCACTCGTGTGTTGATTAACCTGCTGCCGAATACTCCACAAACTGTGGGTATTATTAACAGCCAGTTGCTCAATCAACTAGCGGATGAGGCTTACGTTATGAACCTGGCGCGTGGGGTGCATCTGGTTGAAAGTGATTTGCTCGCCGCTCTTGAGAGTGGAAAAGTGAAAGGGGCGATGCTCGATGTCTTCGCCAAGGAGCCGCTTCCAGTGGAAAGCCCACTGTGGAAACACCCGCGTATTGCCATAACCCCGCATCTGGCAGCCGTCACTCGTCCTCAGGAAGCAATGGAATATATTGCCAAAACGATCCGCCAGATTGAAAACGGTGAGTCGCCGAGTGGCCAGGTTTCTTTGCATCACGGTTATTAATGCACAGCCCGGCTTGCGCCGGGCTAAAAAACCACGGTGATAACTGCTATCCTTGCGAGAAAGACATATAAGGAGAGAGCCATGTATCCCGTTGACCTGCATATGCACACCGTCGCCAGCACCCACGCCTATAGCACCCTTCATGACTACATTGCGATTGCTAAAAGCAAAGGTATCAAGTTGTTTGCTATCACCGATCACGGCCCGGACATGGCTGACGCGCCTCATTACTGGCACTTTGTGAATATGCGCATCTGGCCGAGATTGGTTGATGGTGTCGGTATTTTGCGTGGTATCGAATCTAATATAAAAAATACCGCTGGTGAAATTGACTGCACCGGGCCGATGTTGGACTCACTGGATCTGATTATCGCTGGTTTCCACGAGCCTGTTTTCCCGCCTCAGGATAGTGCTACTCACACCGAAGCGATGATTGCTGCAATGGCGAGTGGCAATGTCCACATTATCAGCCATCCAGGCAACCCGAAATTCCCGGTCGATATTCCTGCTATAGCGCAGGCGGCAGCAAAATATAATGTCGCGCTGGAGCTCAATAACTCCTCATTTACTCATTCACGTAAGGGTAGCGGCCCGAACTGCCGTGCGATTGCTGCCGCAGTGCGTGATGCCGGTGGCTGGTTATCGTTGGGTTCAGATTCCCACACCGCCTTTACTCTCGGGGATTTTGATGAGTGCCGCAAAATTCTCGACGAAGTTGAGTTCCCGGAAGATCGTATTCTGAATGTTTCAGTCGCCCGTATGCTTGGCTTCCTTGAAGCTCGCGGTATGGCGCCAATCGAAGAGTTCGCCACACTTTAATTTCTATTTGTTAAATCTCTACTAAATGGATCGTTAGCATGAATGAGTTTTCAATTATTTGCCGCATTTTAGGATCACTTTATTATCGCCAGCCTCAGGATCCGCTTTTGGTTCCATTGTTGACGATGATCCGCGAAGGCAAACTGGCAGAGCACTGGCCGCTGGAACAAGATGAGTTACTGACTCGCCTGCAACAGAGCTGCGATCCTCAACAGCTGGCAGCTGATTACAATGCGCTGTTTGTTGGTGAAGAGTGTAGCGTGCCGCCTTATCGCTCAGTATGGGAAGCTGGCAGTAATGAGGGCGATGTGCGCGAGTTTCTAAAACAGCGCGGTATGCCTCTTGCCGAAACACCAGCCGATCATTTTGGTACTTTGTTACTGGCAGCCTCCTGGCTTGAAGATCAGTCACAGGAAGATGAGTTTGAAGCGCAAGTTCGCTTGTTTGACGACTATCTGATGCCGTGGGCTGGCACTTTCCTTGGCAAAGTCGAAGCGCATTCTACAACGCCGTTTTACCGCACACTGGCGTTAATTAGCCGTGAAGCCATTCAGGCAATGCGCGATGAACTTGAAGAATCTGACGATGAGTAATGTGATTTAAATCACATATAAATTGCAACTTGGATTTTTGGTTTACAAAAAATGTGCGGCAGATCGTAGTCGAACGATAAGGCTCTGCTATGATGTGCCGCTATGAACATACTTATCTCTCTTGCATTGACCACCGGTATTCTCTCTGGCCTCTGGGGTTGGGTTGCGGTGAGTCTTGGTCTAATCAGTTGGGCTGGCTTCCTTGGTTGCACCGCATATTTTGCGTGTCCGCAAGGCGGTATCAAAGGTCTTTTCATTTCTGCATGCACATTATGTAGCGGCGTATTATGGGCTCAGGTCATCATTCACGGTAGTGCGATAGCGCCTCACCTGGAGATTTTGGGCTACATGGTAACCGGTGTTGTGGCATTCCTGATGTGTATTCAGGCTAAGCATATGTTGCTCTCGTTTGTGCCGGGTACATTTATTGGTGCTTGCGCGACCTTTGCAAACCAGGGTGAATGGCGGATTGTCGTGCCATCTTTATTACTTGGTCTGGTGTTTGGTTTTGCGATGAAAAATAGCGGACTGTGGCTTGCAGCACGGAAAACGAAGTCTGAATCTCAAGTGATAGCCGAATAAATAAAAAAACCAGCCGAGGCTGGTTTTTTACTATCTGTTGATTATCAAGATTCAGGAGGGACGGACATCTCTCTGTATTTAGCCAGTATCGGATTGTTAATATCTTTCGGATTTTGTAGATCCCACAAGCCGCGATTAATACCATCATTAACCAGATAAATAACCCCTGTTTCTATTGCTGACATCAGACACATCATTACAGGTTCATTGGTGGTGTAGCCGATTTCACCTTCCAGTAAGCGTTGATAATCAACGAAACGGAATACCCCGGCCTGCACTTCATAAGACAAAATTGTTTTGCTGGTATTGACCGATGACAATACTTCACCGGTACTAACATTTACTACTCGTAAATTCACTGCTATTTGATCAAGCTGATATTGTGTCTCGCCACCGATACCAAAGTAGCGTGCGCCAACACCGCCCGATTTCACGTTGCTTTCATAACCGATAATTGAACCTTCAACCATCACGTTTGCCGCTATTAGAGAATCTAGTGGTCTACGGTTGTTCTCTGCAACGGTGCCATTTTCCTGAGCTGCACGAATGATCTTACGTTCGTTTAACAGGTTTTGCAGGCCCTGACGTTCCAATGGAACAAACCAGCGTGAATCTTTTAAAGCAGTAACCAACATAGAGGTTGCGCTCTGTGGTACCGCGGTTGAGAAGTTACTTGCAGGATAGGGTTTAAATTGCCCTGTTTCATCCTGAATATTATAAACTGAGACAAATAGCTTACCTTTTGTCGGTGGTAAGTGGGTTAAGTCACGGTAACTTTGTGCCCGAGGCAAAAGTGTTGGTTTCGCAGCTTCTTTAGGTGGTGCGGTTAAACAACCACTTAATAAACACACTGCTACGATGAGAAGTAAGCGCTGCATAATGTTTATCCTTAAATACTTTTTTGTCGTTTAATACCCACTAAAAATTAGTAGCGTTGTTTTGTAATCCTGAGACATCAATTATGGAAATCTGGCCAGTTTTACGGTCAGTAACGCTAAGTCTTAACTGACCATCAACGTTAGCAATGTCTACGATAAAGTCGTTTGTGACCATCCGGCCCGGTTTACCGGTATTTATATTGGTCAATAGCCCACCGAGCAGTTGCGACTGAATTGCGGAAGTAAAACTATCCAGTGCAGAAGGCGCGGTATAACCAAAATCACTTGAGCTAGGGTCTTTATAGGAATTCTGAGCCTGTGCCTCATTAAGTAAAAAGGACCCATTATTTGGGTTACCACCAAAATTAGGGTTTATAAACTGAAAAGTCATATTTCCTCCCCAGGATAAAGGGGATATCAGCAGTAAAGATAAAACTGCATGAGTGATACGCATGACAGCCTCCTAAAATTCGTCGCTGGTTAAATCACCGGTACTCAATAATGTTTTATCAATTTGCCGGCGTTTAATTGCTTCATCAGTCTGGATTAATGCAATAGTGACATTTCGGTCAAAATCACGTTTTGAGGGGAATAAAAAAGCCTGATAGATGACATCCTGATCAACAGTAATGGTTATCCAGCTTCCCCAACGGGCACTGGGCCGCTCATTTATGGTTAAGTTTCCGGTAAAACTGCTTTCCCACTTGTCACTAAAGGCACGATAAAACTCATGCCCTACAGATGAAACGGTGTGATCCGTCAACAATCCGGGAACTTCCACTTCTACGGCGCGAGCGCCCCCGGAGGCGCAGACTAATACTGACGCCAGCAGTAAAGCAGCTTGTAATTTCATCGCCTTATCGCCTGAGATTATCGTTTGCCCAGGAAACCGCCTGAGTGCGATTTTTTACGGATATCTTTTTGAAAAGGTTATAGAGATGCGTTTTTACCGTATTTTCACTTATAAATAGCGACTGAGCGATTTCGATATTCGAGGCACCAATACGCAATTTATTAAGTATTTCCTTTTCACGGTGAGTCAGAAGGGAGGACTCAACATTATTGAAACGATAATTCCCTGAGTGATTAATAAGATAGCTGGCTAACTTTTGCGAGAAGTAGCATTCTCCATCCATTACACCACGGATACCCTCTACCACACGCGGTTCTTCCTCTGACATATAAAACACACCATTAATATGTGGCCAATTTTCTATGTCACGGAATTGATACTCTTCAGGAGTGTTTAATAACAACAACTTAATGCTGTTATGTTTACGACTTAGGTTATCTTGCCAATAGTTAATCAGCTTTTTATCGGCCTCGACCATATCGAAAAGCACCACAACATTTCCAGCGACCTCTTCAAGAGAGCGTTGAATATTATGAAGTTTCCCATTTATAGAGAGTGAGGATTTTAAATGCTGTAATAACGCAGTAGCTTGTAGCGAGGGTTTTGTGATCAACAATAAACTTTGAGCACTTAACGCCTGACTATTTATTGTATGGGCTTCATTAAACATGATGAAACTCCGTCCGAGTTTGCGCATCAATCAGCTGAATTAACAGAAAGTTAATTCACCAGAAGTACTGATAGGTGCTGCACTGCTGTGTTTGAAATTAATATAACACTGTCAAATATCGTTAAGTTACGACCTGACTTAATGTGTTAAACAAAATGTTACTGCTGATTTCAATCTAGCGGTTACTAATCTTAAAGCAAGTGTTAAAGCTGTTACAGGATGTAACTGTAGATATTAAAATGTTGCAGGTGGAGATTTTTTCTATTTAGTTTTAGCACTAAAGTTGTACATAAATTATAAGTTGCATAGTTTTAAAAATCATACAAATAAGTATATATCATTGATTTGTATTGATTATTTATTTTTATCCTTATGCGTTTTTCAACTTAACACATGTAAATTGTTGGCATTACATTCGCAGTTGTTAGCTGTCTTAAGAAAACTCATCACCGTGACATGGACACACTAAAAATTGCCAAATAGCAGTCTTTAAATTCAACCAGACGGCAAATCCATGCTTGATAAATGTGATGAATTTAAAAAACATACGCGAATTAAAATAATCGTTTTTGAACCCTTTGTTGTATTTGGTTTTTTTTACTCCACTAATACTTTGTAATGAGTGGAAATATAAAAATACAACATGCGGGTGAGATATTTTAAATGTTTCGACGGACATACTCATTTTCGTAACGCAGAGATAACATTTCTTCTCAACGTTTACGGCAAGTGTTATTAGTAGAAGTATTTAGACCCAGGGTGACAACATGAAGAACAGATCGTTACTTGTGATGTTAGCATTGTTGGGAACGCCTGGTTATGTTCTTGCAAATAATCCCGATCTTGCCAGATCAGAATATAACTTTGCGATGAACGAATTAAGTAGGTCATCGCTAAATCAGGCAGCAATTATTGGTCAGGCTGGCAATTATAATAATGTCAACGTTGACCAGAATGGAAGCAAGCAATTAGCACTGGTCTCTCAGACAGGTTCTTCTAACAGAGCTAATGTTGAACAATCAGGGAGTTATAATCTTGCTTATATTTCACAAGTTGGCAGTGCTAACGATGCGAATATTGAGCAAACAACTTCGGGTAATACTGCTTTAATTAAACAGATAGGTTCTGGTAATAAAGCAAATATTATCCAAACGGGTACTGGTTATACCGCAGTTGTAGTGCAAGTAAGGTCACAAATGGCAGTCCGTGTTGTCCAAAGATAATACACTAGCTATTTGGGCTTAAATTATCAATCCGATGGGAGTTTCACCATGAACTTTATTAAAGTAGCAGCAATCGCAGCAGCATTGGTGGTTTCGGGAAGTGCACTGGCTGGTCAAATCTATCAGGGCGGACATGGTAGTAGTGGTGGTCATGGCAATTATGGCGACACCAATCAAGGTCTGACTGTGACTCAACTTGGTAATTTTAACGGCGCTAACGTTAACCAAAGTTCAAAATCCAGCAGCCTTGATCTACTGCAAAGCGGTAATAATAACCAGGCTAATCTTGTTCAGGCAAGTACTCGTGCCGAATTGAATGTCCAACAATACGGCAACTTTAACGGTGCCAATGTGACACAAGCTACAACTGGCGCTTCGGCAGCTGTAACTCAGTCTGGCTGGGGTAACCAGGCCAATGTCTATCAGCACTAACTGCTAATCCAGACAAAAAAGAACAGGGCCTTTATGCCCTGTTCTTTTTATTGGGGGAAACTATGCACACATTACTTTTATTAGTCGCGCTAAGTAATCAGCTTGCTTTCGATACCCAGCAGCAGGGAGATATGTACACCATCGTACCTGTCGCTACGCTTACTCAGGACTGCCAGTGTTCCTACAAATTCACCGCGCTACGTTCCGGCTCAGGAGGGCAAAGCAACAGCACCCAAAGCGGGAATATTTTTATAAAAGCGAATGAACCTGCCAGGTTAACGCGGATGAGCATGAATATCTCTCCTGGAGATAATGTGACCATTACGGTAACCGTGTCGGATGGAAAAGATATTCATCTGGAAAAAGAGTGGGCTCCGCCGGGCAATGTTTAATAAATGTAGCGGTTATGTGGATTTTATTTCTTCTATATACCAGGTTTTAACTGTAGCGTTCACCGTTTTGTGCCGATAACCCTCATACCACTTCAGTTGAGGAGTCCGTAGCGTGAATACAGTAAGCTTAAGATGTTCAATGCTTTTGCCTGGTTTACTTCTTGCTTTCCCTTTACTTAATGCTCATGCCAGTGGTGGTGTGATTCATTTTCAGGGGGCAGTAGTAGAAGATGGTTGTCGTTTATCGCAATCACCTCAGGCACAGTCGGTTAAATTTTCCTGTACCCAAAACGGAAAGCCAGTTGTTCAGACCATTGCACTCAATAAGCTGAATAATTATACGGCTGGTGGCGATGCTCCGTTTTCTACCAAAATGCGCTACATTGACGCGCAACACCAACTGGCAGTTCTGGAAGTCACATACCGTTAGAATCCGCGGCCTGTGATTAGCAGGCCGTTGGAATCGATGTATGAATATTTATTTCCCAGTCATTTTTGTTACTATTCCCCGCCGTTGATGAATTCAACACGCGCAAAATATAAGCGGCTTAAGAAAAATCCCGTAAAATTAAGACTTATTTTATAGTCGGCATAAATTCGAAGATATATATCTGACGGGACGTCGCAGATGATTGATGGTACAGAGCATGAAGTTAGCGTTTAAGGTTGTCGACTGGCAGGCCAGTGCACCAGGTTTATCTGAACATGATGACTGGCAGGCATGGGGGAAAACCGCAGCGATTATTGATGTTTCATCCCCGATTGCCAAAAGTCGCCATCTACCTATGATGACCGCGCGCCGTCTGGCATCAGGTAGCCGTCTTGCTGTTGATTGTGCCCTTGCTATTTTGTCCCGACAAAATGTTGATGCGCTGGTTTTTTCCAGCCGCCATGGTGAGCTGGAGCGAAACTTTCGGATTTTAACCGCATTAGCGTGCGAAGAAAGTCTCTCACCAACTGATTTTGCGATGTCAGTACACAATTCAGCGGTAGGCAATACCACGATTGCCGCCCAACAAGCATTGGTTTCGTCCTCTGTTTCTGCGGGTTTTGACAGCTTTGCGCAGGCATTAATTGAAGTGGCATCGCTGCATCACTCCGGGTATCAACGCGTGATGCTGGTGGATTTCGATGGGCTGATTCCTGAGTTTTATCACTCTCATCTTCCAGGTGAAACGGTCAGCCTGCCATTTGCGGTGGCATTGTTGCTGGAAGCTGGCTCGCAGATCCAGTGTGAAACAACACCGAGCCAAACCTCTGGTGCGCAAGGTTTACCGCAGGGGCTGGCATTTTTGCACGGCTGGCTCAGTGACGAGCAGACCTTTACCCTTATTGGTGAACGCCTGTGCTGGCGTTGGAGTCGTCATTAATGTGGGGGCGCTTAGAGTGGTGCTGGCGCGTGCTGATGACCGGTTGGTTATTCATTCTATTTGGTAGCGGTGGCCTGGCGTTGTCACTGGTATGGTTTAACTTGCTGTTACTGTTTGTTCGCGATAATGGCAAACGCCGTGAGATTGCTCGCCGTAGCATCTCCGCCAGTTTCCGGCTATTTTTACGCATCGGACGCCTGCTTGGCGTGTTTGATTATCGCTTCGAAAATTGTGCGCAATTAGCAAACGATCATGGATGTTTGATAGTCGCAAACCACCCGACGCTGCTCGATTACGTGTTTATTGCTTCTCAGGCGCCGCATATTGGTTGCCTGGTGAAAGCAAGCCTTGTGAACAATCCCTGTTTTCGCGGCGTGATTAAAGCCGCTGACTATCTGGTTAATAGTCAGGGCGAAACATTACTTCCTGAAAGCCAGAAACGCGTAGCGGCAGGGGAGGCGATACTGATTTTCCCGGAAGGGACGCGTACCCGTCCGGGTGAACCGCTGGTTATCCAGCGAGGTGCTGCGAATATTGCTGTGCGTTGTAGATGTGAATTGCGTCTGGTGCATATTCATTGTGACCAGCGTTATCTGGACAAACACAGCCGCTGGTACCAGATACCTCAGCGCAAGCCGATGATTACCGTGAGTGTTAAACAGCGGATCGACAGCCAAAGCTTTATGGCAAACCAAGACGATGCCCCGACGATTGCGGCGCGCCGCCTTAGCCAATTTTTAAGTCAGGAATTGGTTCCTGACCCTTTTTAAAAGTCTACTCAGATAGACTCTAAGACTCGGATGGTGATATGCAATCTCTAGAGACCGATATTAAACAACTCATTATCGACACCCTGAATCTCGAAGAGATAAGTGTCGATGAGATTGAAAGTGAGGCTGCGTTATTTGGTAACGACGGCCTTGGCCTTGATTCCATCGATGCTCTGGAATTGGGTCTGGCGGTTAAAAAACGTTATGGTGTGGTGTTATCCGCAGAAAACGAAACGATGCGCGAACATTTTTACTCGGTCGCGAATCTGGCCGCATTTATTAATAGTCAAAACCCTGCGCACAGCGCCTGATTGAAACCACGAGTACGCTATGAATAAAGAAGATATTTATCAGGAAGTCACCGGGTTACTGGTTAAGTTATTTGAACTCTCTCCTGAGCAAATCACCCCGCAATCTCGTCTCTACGAAGATTTGGATCTCGATAGTATCGATGCGGTAGATATGGTTGTGCATCTGCAAAAACGCACCGGTAAAAAAATCAAACCGGAAGATTTTAAAACGGTTCGTACCGTACAGGATGTCGTAGACGCGGTTGAGCGTTTGCATAGCGGGTCTTAAAGCGTGCTGGCAAAACGTGCGCTAAGTATTGTCGGAGGGCTAGCCGTAATAGGTTGGCCCTTTGCCGTCTGGTTAGCCCTTTCATATCCAAAATTACACATTTTGCTGCCTATTCTGGCGTTGTGCTTTGTGCTGCGTTTGTGCGCATTGCGTGGCAAAACGGGTGCTTTGAGCCGTGCGTTCAAAGGGCTGGCCATTGCGGGAGCGGTGTTATCTCTTGCCAGTATTTGGATGCGTGAAGCACAGCTGTTGCTGTGGTATCCGGTGGTGGTCAATGTGGTGATGCTGGCACTATTTGGTGCCTCGCTGTGGAGTAGCCAATCTTTGATTGAACGCCTGGCTCGTTGGCGTGAAGGGGATTTACCGGCAGCGGGTGTGCGATATACCCGTCGCGTGACGCAAGTGTGGTGCATTTTCTTTATCCTGAATGGCAGCATGGCACTATTCACCTGCCTTGCGGGTAACATCCACTGGTGGACATTGTGGAATGGAATGGCGAGTTACCTGCTGATGGGGGCGTTATTTGCCGGTGAATGGTTGGTGAGGCAGCGGGTGAAACGTCGCTATGAATAATCCTTTACCACTAAAGCTGTGGCTAAGCGGTCGCCATCCGCAACATGTTGTGGCGTTTGAAGGGGCGCATCTTTGGACCCAGGCCGATTTAATCGCTGATGTTCAGCGTATTTATGGCTGGCTAAAAACACAGCCGGGCGATCGCTGGGCGCTTTGTCTTGATAACAGCTACGCCTTTATTACCGCGCTTTTGGCGACACTGCATGCGGGTAAAACCCCAGTGATCCCTGGGCATTGCCGGGAAGCACAGCTTCGCGAACAGCAAATGCATTTTTGCGGCGTCATTAGCGATGTGCCGCTCAACCTTAACTGCCCGGTGATAAACCCGCAAACTCTGGCGTATACGGCAGTCCAATCCTTCGAACCGGTTCATGTCGATGCGGGTGTGGTGCTATTTACCTCGGGCTCTACTGGTGAACCTGCGCAAATCTTCAAAACGCTACAAGCGTTGGATGAAGAGATCGCCTGGCTTGCGGCATTGTGGGGCGAAAAGCTACGTGATTGTCGCGTGGTGGGCTCGGTGTCACACCAGCATCTCTATGGTTTTACTTTCCGTGTGATGCTGCCAATGGCCCTTGGTCTTGCCAGTGATGCTGCAATGATTCACTTCCCTGAGCAACTGGTGGCGTATTCAAACCATCCTTTATTGTTTATCAGCAGCCCGGCATTTTTAAAACGCCTCGATGCGAACCTCGCGGCTCCAACTTTTAAAAGCGTGATTTCCGCCGCCGGGAAACTCGATGACGATACCGCGCAAAATGCGCGAGCGTGGCTTAAAACACCGGTATCAGAAATTTACGGTACCACCGAAACAGGTGTGCTGGCATGGCGGCAACATTCGCAAATCTCGCCTGAATGGCAGCCCTTCCCGCAAGTGCGCTTTACCCCGCAGAGTGATGGCTGGCAGGTTGAATCAGCATTGATTCATCAACGGTGCATGCAGTTAGACGATATTCTCGAATTTAGCCCGAAGGGGAGTTTTCGCTTATTAGGTCGCCGCGATCGCATCATAAAAATCGAAGAAAAGCGCATCTCTCTGAGTGAAATTGAACGCCGATTACTGGCACTTCCAGGTATTGAGGATGCCGCTGTCGTTCCCATTATGCGCGGTAACCGAATTGCGCTGGGGGCGGTGGTCGTTGCTTGTGAACAAACGGCTAATAAACAACTCTGGCGTGAGGCACTCCGCGCCTGGCTTGAGCCAATCGCCATTCCACGTTATTGGCGCATCGTTGAGCTTATTCCGCACAATAGCCAAGGCAAGCGTTCGTGGGTGCAATTACAGGAGTTATTTGATGAAACCCGTTGAGTTACAGCGCTCGCAACCCGAAGCAGGAAAACTGTGCCTACGTTTAGCTGTTCCGGCAACGGTAGGCTGGTTCGCTGGCCATTTTCCCACTCAACCGTTATTACCTGGCGTGGCGCAGCTCGATTGGGTGATGGCTTATGGAGCCGCACTTGCACCGGGAATGCGCTTTTGTTCGATTGATAGCGTTAAATTCCAACGCCCGATTGTGCCGGGCAGCGAACTTGAGCTGAATCTGCAATGGGATGCTACGCGTTGCGTATTGAGTTTCACTTACACCCTGTTAAACGAAGAGGGTGGTGTTGCTGCCAGCAGCGGGAAAATTAAGCTATGTCCGTAACGACCACGGCTTTTCGCCCTTGTGTGGTGATCCCATGTTATAACCACGGCGCGACAATGGCGGTGGTGCTGAAACGTCTGCAACCTTTTGCACTGCCAGTGATTATTGTTGATGACGGTAGTGATGCTGCAACAAAGCAGGAACTGGCGCAGTTAACCGGAGTCACCCTTATCCATTTGGAAACCAATCAGGGAAAAGGGGAGGCAGTCATTACAGGCCTTAAAGCGGCGTCACAGGCAGGGTTTAGCCATGCTATCCAACTTGATGCTGACGGGCAGCACTGTATTGAAGATGTCCCACGTTTTTTAGATGAAGCGCGCAAGCATCCGGGCTGCCTGATTTCTGGAATGCCGGAATACGATGATTCTGTTCCAAAATCGCGTCTTTACGGGCGCTATGTCACGCACGTTTGGGTGTGGATTGAGACTCTGTCACTCTCGTTAAAAGACAGCATGTGTGGGTTCCGTGTTTATCCGTTGGCGGCAACGCTTGCGGTTATTGCGAAACACTCCCCAGGTAAACGCATGGATTTCGATACCGAAATTATGGTGCGTTTATATTGGGCTGGCACCGACAGCCATTTTTTGCGCACGCGAGTGATTTATCCGGCAGATGGCCTGTCGCACTTTGACGCACTTCGCGACAACTTGCGCATCTCGTGGATGCATACGCGACTCTTCTTCGGCATGTTACCGCGCGTTCCGGCATTACTCTCGCGTCGTCGAAAGAGCACTCATTGGGCGCAAGTGCCAGAACGTAAGGGGCTGGCGGGAATGCGCTTAATGTTGAATATCTACCAACGTCTGGGGCGGCGTGCATTTAACGCATTGCTCTATCCGGTGGTGGCGTGGATGTGGTTAACCGGCGGCACGCAGCGTAAGGCATCACAGCAGTGGTTGGCTCAGGTTCGTCAACAGGCACAATGCCTGGGCGTCACACTGCCCACAGGGTTAAACAGCTATCGCCACTTCTTACGCTTTGGTGATGCAATGCTTAACAAAATTGCTGCCTGGCGTGGCGACATTCTCTGGGGGCGTGATATCGAGTTTGCCCCCGGTAGCCGTGAAGTTTTACAACCGCAGGCCGGGCAGGGGAAGTTAATCCTCGCCGCACATCTGGGTGATATCGAAGCCAGCCGCGCACTGGCTCAGGTTGAGGCTGGGCTTGTGATTAATGCGCTCGTCTTCACTGACAACGCCCAACGCTTTCGTCAGATTATTGAAGAAATTGCTCCACAGGCCGGTGTGAATCTGCTGCCGGTTAGCCATATTGGCCCGGAAACTGCCATGCTTTTACAAGAAAAACTCGATGCCGGGGAGTGGGTCGCGATCGTCGGTGATCGGGTTGCCGTTAACACGCAACGTGGTGGTGAGCGGCGCGTATGCTGGAGCCAGTTTATGGGCAACCAGGCCCCTTTCCCGCAAGGGCCGTTTATTCTTGCCGCCGCATTACGATGCCCGGTCATTTTGATGATGGTTTTGCGTGAACAAGGCAAACTGCGTATTCATGCTGAGAATTTTGCCGATCCTTTGGTGTTGCCACGTGCAACTCGGCAACAAGCACTACAAGAACATATTGATAATTACGCGCGTCGTCTGGAGTGTTACGCACTGCGTTCGCCGCTCGATTGGTTTAATTTTTATGATTTCTGGCAATTACCTCCAGAAAAGGAGTCCGGATGTTAAATGACCCACGTTTTACTGTGGAGGTCAGCATCAAAGTCCCATTCCATGATGTCGATGCGATGGGCGTTGTGTGGCATGGCAACTATTTCCGCTACTTTGAGGTGGCGCGCGAAGCATTGCTCAACCAATTTGATTATGGCTATCGTGCCATGAGTGAGTCTGGCTTTGTCTGGCCGGTTGTCGACACTCGAGTTAAATACCGTGATACGGTGAAATTTGAACAACAGATTCTGGTGCGCGCAACGGTACTCGAGTATGAAAACCGCCTAAAAATCGGCTATGAAATTGTTGATGCCCAAACGGGCAAACGCGCTACATCTGGTTACACCATCCAGGTTGCCGTTGAGGCAACAAGCGGAGAACTTTGTTTCGTCTCCCCTCAGATACTTTTTGAACGCATGGGCTTGAGTCATGAATAAGATTATTTTAATGGCTTTGCTGTGTATCAGCTTTATGGCGAACGCAATTACCCTCGATGACGTGCAACGTAGCTTTGCATCGCAGCCGGTGGTGCGGGCAAAATTCCAGCAAGACCGTCAAATTAGCGGAATGGCGCAACCGCTGCATTCCAGCGGTGAAGTGTTGATCGCTAAAAGCAAAGGCTTGTGGTGGCAGCAACAACACCCATTCCCGATGACGCTGGTGCTTGATGATAGCCACATGGTGCAGGTCATGGGCAGTCAGGCCCCGCAAATCATTACCGCAGATAGCAACCCGCAAATGTTCCAGTTCAATCATTTGCTACGCGCTCTATTCCAGGCCGACCGTAAAGTGCTTGATGAAAACTTTTCCAGCGCCTTTACCGACCAGGGCAATGGCAAATGGCAACTGGTCTTAACGCCAACTACGACGCCGCTCGATAAGCTGTTTAGTACGATTACCCTGGAAGGCGATAAATACCTTAATCGCATTGCACTGAATGATTTGCAGGGCGATTTTACGGAAATCACCTTTAGCGACCACCGACTAAACCCACGAAAATTGACTCATGAAGAGCAGCAGCGCTTCGCTTTCTAATATGCATCGTCGTCTGGCATGGGGCTGGCTTGTGATAGTCACTGTGCTGGTGGTGTTGCTCGCAACTTTGTTGCCAAAGGCGCGGCTCGACAGCAGCGTGCTGTCCCTGTTGCCCGCCAGTAGCCTAGGTAAAGTCCCAGCACAAATCGAGAACGGTTTTCTGCAACGTCTCGACAGGCAAATGATGTGGATGGTCAGCCCCGGCAATCAACCAGATCCAGCCGCGGCCCAATGGTGGCAAACGCAACTGCAACAGCAGCCATTCCTTGCGGGTGTGCAGGGGCCAATGGATGCAAAAGGCCAGCAGGAGTGGGGGAAATTCTACTTCGAGCATCGCAATGGCCTGGTTGATAACCAAACTCGCGGTCGTTTGCAAAATGGTGGCGAAGCGCAGGCTCAGTGGGTGTTGTCGCAACTGTACTCGGCGTTTTCTGGGGTCAGTGGTAAAGAGTTGACAAACGATCCGCTGATGCTGGTGCGTGGGTCTCAACTGGCGCTGCAACAAACGGCCAGTCAGATGCGATTGATGAACGGCTGGCTGGTGGCACGTGATAAACAGGGGCGTTACTGGTATTTGCTGCATGGTGAGCTGAAAGGTTCATCGTTTGATATGCAGCAGGGGCGCAAAGCGGTTGAGCAACTGCAAGCCTTGCAACAAAACCTGAAACAGCACTTCCCGCAGGCTGAAGTGATGTCACGTGGCACGCTGTTCTACAGTGATTACGCAAGCCAACAGGCAAAGCATGATGTTTCAACGCTTGGCCTGGCGACGGTGATTGGCGTGTTGCTACTGGTGCTTGCGGTGTTTCGCTCAGTTCGGCCTTTACTATTGTGTGTCACATCGGTTGCGATTGGAGCACTGGCAGGCACCGCTATCACACTACTTTGCTTTGGTGAACTGCACCTGATGACGCTTGTTATGAGCATGAGCATCGTTGGTGTTTCGGCCGATTACACGCTCTATTACCTTACCGAACGAATGGTGCATGGCCGTGAAAACTCACCCATCGCGAGTTTACGCAAAGTGCTTCCTGCTTTACTGCTGGCGCTGGCAACAACCGCTATTGCCTACCTGATTATGATCCTCGCGCCGTTCCCCGGTATTCGCCAACTCGCCGTTTTTGCCGCCAGTGGTTTAATTGCTTCCTGCCTGACGGTGGTTTGCTGGTACCCGTTTGCGGTGCGCGGCTTGCCGGTTAGGGCTGTGCCTTATAGCCGGTTACTTACTGCCTGGCTTGATGCATGGCAGAACAAAAAAGCGGTGCGCTTTGGAGTGCCGTTTGCGTTGCTGGTGGTTAGCCTCGCGGGAATGGCATCCTTAAAAATCAATGATGATATCGCCAGTTTCCAGGCATTGCCGCAGGATCTGGTACGTGAAGAGCAGGCCATTACCGCTTTGACCGGACAGGGCATGGATCAGAAATGGTTTGTGGTTTATGGCGACACCGCCGAGCAAACGCTGCAACGCCTGGAAAAGCTGGCTCCTGAACTTGCAGAGGCTAAAAAGCAAAAAGCTATCGATAGCTATCGCCTGATTCCGTTAGCCTCTCTTGAGCAGCAACAGGCGGATTTGCTTCTGCTGCGCGAAGCCGCACCCATTTTGCAAAAACGCCTTGCCGAAAGCGGCATTCCAGTGACAGCGCCCAATTTACAGCAAATGGCAGTGACCCCGGATCTTTGGCAAAAGAGCGTGATCAGTAGCGGCTGGCGCTTGTTGTGGTTATCGTTGCCGGACGGTAAAAGCGGCGCGTTAGTGCCAGTAAATGGTGTTCACAATAGTGAATTTCTTGCCAACATTGCGGCAAAGTTACCTGGCGTAAGTTGGGTCGACAGAAAAGTGATGTTTAACGAATTATTCAGCCATTTCCGTAGTTTGTTGACTATTTTACTGGCAGCGGCTGTTGTGGCGATTGCCATCAGTTATGTGCTGCGACTCGGTGTAAAACGCGGGTTATTAAGTGTGGTACCTTCGCTGTTATCGCTGGGGTGTGGGCTTGCAGCACTTGCCTTCAGTGGACATACATTAAACCTGTTCTCGCTATTGGCGCTGGTGCTAGTCCTCGGGATTGGCATCAATTACACGCTGTTCTTTAGTAACCCACGTGGCACCCCGTTGACGTCGCTTCTGGCAATAAGTGTGGCATTGCTGACCACACTCTTCACATTAGGCATGCTGGTCTTTAGCCAGACTCAAGCTATCGCAAGCTTTGGCATTGTGCTCAGTTGCGGCATCTTCTGTGCATTCCTGACTGCCCCCTTAGCCCTACCTACTCAGGGAAAGAGAGAATAATGAAAATACTACCTACACTGGCATTGTTGCTTGGCTCCTTATTATTGAGTGCGTGCAGCACAACAAAACCAGATACCTCAAGGCCGCAGGCCTGGTTAAAAGCCGGCACTTTAGTGACGTTGCCCCCGCCTGGGATTACGCCGTCAATTACCCAACAACAATTGCTGACTGCGCAAGTCAAAGGCAAAACCCAATCATTGATGGTGCTCCTCAATGCTGACCAGCAGAAAATCATGCTGGCTGGTTTGTCGCCGTTAGGGATTCGTTTATTCCGCCTGACGTATGACAGCCAGGGCGTGAAAACCGAGCAGTCAATGACGCTGCCAGAATTACCTCCAGCAAGTCAGGTTCTTGCCGATATTATGTTGAGCTACTGGCCGATAAGCGCCTGGCAGCCGCAGTTACCTGAAGGCTGGACATTAAAAGATGTCGATTCCCGCCGCGAACTGCGCGATGACCAGGGGGAGTTGATTGAGACAATCCATTATCTGATGCGTAACGGCAGTCGTCAGCCGGTGAGTGTGCACCACCATCGTTTCGGTTATGTCATCAGTATTCAGCATCTGGACAGCTAATTATGATTACTCTATCTGCTGCCGGAATGGTCAACGCCCTGGGTAACAACCTTGACGAAATAGCAGCAAATTTGCAGGCCAATACTGCACCAGGTATGGGGCCAGATACCGATGGCTGGTTGCAGCAGGGCGAATGTTGGGTCGGGCGTGTTTGCGGCGAATTACCAGAAATAGCGCCAGAAATGGCGCAGTACAATAGCCGAAATAACCGTCTGTTATTGGCTGCTCTGGCACAAATTCGCCCGCAGGTGGATGACGCCATTGCACGATACGGAAACGAGCGCGTGGCAGTCGTGTTGGGGACCAGTACTTCAGGGCTTGATGAAGGTGACCGTATGGTCAGCGGCAGCCACGAAGGTTCTCCGCCCGCTTCTTATTATTATGGCCAGCAAGAGCTTGGCGATCCCTCACGTTTTCTGAGCGACTATTTGCAACTTTTTGGCCCGGCGTTGACCATTTCAACCGCCTGTTCTTCCAGCGCGCGAGCAATGATTACCGGTAAAAGGCTGATTGAGTCGGGAATGGTGGATGCTGCGATTGTGGGTGGCGCAGATACCCTCAGCCGGATGCCTATCAACGGTTTCAATAGTCTGGAGTCATTAAGTAACGAGCGCTGCAAGCCGTTTAGCGCCGAGCGCAACGGCATTACCATTGGTGAGGCTGGCGCCTTGATTTTACTCACCAAAGAGCCGGGGAAAGTCTGTTTACTGGGAGTGGGTGAGTCGTCTGATGCCTGGCATATGTCAGCTCCACATCCGGAAGGTCTTGGGGCTATTCGCGCAATTGAAATGGCGCTGCGTGAGGCCAGAATCGGGGCGCATGATATTGGCTATATTAATATGCACGGCACTGCCACGCGTCTGAATGACGAAATCGAGGCCAAAGTGGTGAATCAACTTTTTGGCGAAAGCGTGCCTTCAAGCTCTACTAAGCATCTGACCGGGCACACATTAGGTGCCGCAGGGGCTTGTGAAGCGGTGCTCTGTTATTTGCTGTTAGCGCGCGACTTACTGCTGCCTGCGCAAGATTTCACTGACGCGCATCAAGACATGAGCCTTGCGCCCTGTGGTCTACTCACCGCGCCACAACCATTCCTCAAACCGATAATGCTATCGAACTCATTTGCTTTTGGCGGCAATAATGCTTGCCTGATTTTTGGAGTCTCTCATGACTGATTTTCTTGCCCCACAACACTACTTACCGCACGAAGCACCAATGTGCTTGCTCGAATCGGTAGTGGCGGTGGAACAAGAAAGTGCGCATTGTCAGGTAACGGTAAGCAACCTCGGTGTGCTTGCACCTTTTCTTGATGGGGAAGGCAATTTACCGGGCTGGTTTGCTATCGAATTGATTGCCCAGACGGTCGGCGTGTGGTCAGGCTGGCATGCGAAAAAAAATGGTGAAGAAGAAAGCCTGGTTGGAATGCTGTTGGGTGGGCGTGGAATACGCTGCCCGGCTGGCGCCTTCCCACAAGGCGCGTTACTGGAATGCCACGTCACGCTGCTGATGCGTGATGAAAAGATAGGTAGTTTCGAAGGACAAATTATCGCGGACGGCAACGTACTAGCGAGCGGGCGAGTTAATACATATCAGCCTGATAATAATGAATTAAAACAATTATTTTGATGAGATAGCAAGATGACACAGACGGTATTAGTAACCGGCGCCAGCAAGGGGATTGGCAAGGCGATTGCTCTGGGGCTTGCCGCCGACGGATTTGCAGTAGTGGTGCATTACCATCGTGACGAAGCGGGTGCCCAGCATACGCTTGAGCAAATTACGGCTCAGGGTGGAAAAGGGCGGCTGATGCAGTTTGATAGCTCAGACCGTAGCCAATGTCGCAACGTCCTCGAGGCTGATATCGAAACTCACGGTGCGTATTGGGGAGTGGTCAATAATGCGGGTATGACTCGCGATGGCGCATTTCCTGCACTCAGTGATGATGATTGGGATGGTGTTATTCGTACCAATCTCGACAGTTTTTATAATGTAATTCAACCCTGCGTCATGCCGATGATTGGTCTGCGCAAAGGTGGGCGAATCATTACGCTCTCGTCGGTTTCTGGCCTGATGGGCAACCGTGGTCAGGTGAACTATAGCGCCGCAAAAGCGGGCATTATCGGTGCCACTAAAGCGCTGGCTATAGAACTGGCGAAACGCAAAATCACCGTTAACTGTATCGCACCGGGCTTGATTGATACCGGCATGGTTGAAATGGAAGAGGCGGCGCTAAGTGAGGCGATGCGCATGATTCCGCTGCAACGCATGGGCCAGCCTGAAGAAGTGGCAGGACTTGCGCGCTATTTAATGTCACCGGTTGCAGGTTATGTCACACGCCAGGTTATCTCCATCAATGGAGGTATGTTGTGATTCGCCGTGTAGTAGTAACTGGAATGGGTGGCGTGACTGCTTTTGGCTCTCACTGGCAGGATGTGGCTGCGGGCTTGAAGTCTGGTAAAAACGCGGTCCGTCATATGCCAGAATGGCAAATTTACGATGGGCTGAACACCATGCTCGGTGCGCCGGTCGATAATTTTACGTTGCCGGAGCACTACACGCGAAAGCGTATTCGGGCGATGGGGCGCGTTTCGCTGCTCGCGACCAGGGCCACGGAACTTGCGTTAATTCAGGCGGGTTTGCTCGACGACCCTATTCTCACCAGTGGCGAAACTGGCATTGCCTATGGTTCTTCGACCGGTAGCACCGGGCCGGTGAGCGAGTTCGCCACCATGCTCACTGAAAAACATACCCGCAATATTACCGGCACGACCTATGTGCAGATGATGCCGCATACCGCAGCGGTCAATACCGGATTGTTTTTTGGCTTGCGTGGGCGGGTGATCCCAACCTCCAGTGCTTGCACGTCAGGTAGTCAGGCGATTGGTTATGCCTGGGAAGCGATTCGCCATGGCTACCAGACAGTAATGGTTGCGGGGGGAGCTGAAGAGTTATGTCCTTCGGAAGCGGCAGTATTTGATACGCTTTTTGCCACCAGCCAGCGTAACGACCAGCCAAAGAGCACACCGTCACCGTTTGATAAACAACGAGATGGGCTAGTCATTGGTGAAGGTGCAGGGACGTTGATCCTTGAAGATCTTGATCATGCCCTGGCACGTGGCGCGACAATCTATGCTGAGATTGTTGGCTTTCATACCAATTGTGATGCAGCACATATCACGCAGCCGCAGAAAGAAACCATGCAAATCTGTATCGAGCGCGGCCTGGTTTCGGCGGGGCTTGAGGCTCGCGACATTGGGTACATTAACGCCCATGGCACCGCAACCGATCGTGGTGATATTGCGGAAAGTCACGCTACGGCGGCAATTTTTGGTGCCAATACCCCCATTTCTTCACTGAAAAGTTATTTGGGCCATACGCTCGGTGCCTGTGGTGCGCTGGAAGCGTGGATGAGTATCGAGATGATGCGTGAAGGTTGGTTTGCCGAAACACTCAACTTGACTGAGCCAGATGAGGCGTGCGGCGAGCTCGATTACATCATGGGTGAAGCGCGAAAAATCGACACTGAGTTTGTGCAGAGCAATAATTTCGCCTTTGGTGGAATTAACACTTCACTGGTGATGCGCCGTTGGCGGTAAACGGCTATCACCTGGCATTCGCCGATGCGGCGTGTTTAGCGGGCGCTACACGCTGGCTGTCACCTCAATTGCTGGAAGAAGCACCTGTGGGGTTACGCCGCGCAGAATGGCTGGCTGCCAGAATTTTGCTGGCGATGCTGCTCAATGACGGCCCGTTACCGAAATTAGAGCGGGGCGCTCACGGTAAGCCGTTTCATCCGGCACTGCCTGCTTTCAATATCAGTAACACAGGTTCATCTGTTGCAGTGCTGGTGGGTGAAGGGGATGTGGGTTGCGATATTGAGTTCATTCGCCTGCGTGCGCGTTTTATGGCGATTGCCCGGCATAGTTTTAGTGCGCCACTTTGTGATTGGCTGGAATCGTTGCCTGAAGATGAAAAAATGGTGTCGTTCTGGCGCTTGTGGACGGCGCACGAGGCGGTGCTCAAACAGCGCGGAGGAACGGTCTGGCAAATGAATCAGCTCAATTTACCGCTGGAGTCACTTTGCCCGCCAGACCGATATCTTCATCATGTTTGCGTCGAGAACCGGCTGATCGCGTGTTGCGGCGAACAGCCTTTTCCCGAGAGTTTTTCCCCTGAGCTAATTATTGTTTAAGCGCCCAGATGTGATAAACCCCATCAATTAACTCTGCTCCTTCCAGTTCTTTCTCAAAACCAGGGAATTTCTCGCCCCATTGCGCGATGCTGTGAATGTATTTCAGCCACGGCCCGTCCGCTGCGCCGAAGCTTTCACCCGGCATCACAATCGGAATGCCCGGTGGATAAGGGATCACACCGACGGCGGAAATCCGGTTCGGTAATTGGTCGATAGGTAAATGGTCTGCTTTGCCTGCCATATGTTGTTGGAAGGCAATGCGCGGACGTTTTGCCGGCACGGGAATATTGCCAAACGCCTCTGCCTGCAGTTTGTCCATCTGGCTGGTTTTCATGTAGTTAAGCATCTCATCGCACAGATCTTTTAGCCCCATACCCGCATAGCGTGCGGCGTCCGCACTGATAAGGTCGGGCAAGCAACGTTTGAGTTGCGTGTTGTTGTCGTAGTCATCTTTAAACTCCAGCAACACGTTAATCAGCGTGCCCCATTTGCCTTTTGTTACGCCGATTGAGAACAGGCACAGCACCATAAAATCGGTGGTTCGCGAGGGAACGATCCCACGCTCGCCAAGGTAGGCGGTCACCATCGCGGCCGGAATACCTGACTCAAGTAAGTTGCCATCATCTCCCATCCCGGGAGCAAGGATCCCTGCTTTGATCGGATCAAGTAAACACCACTCATCTTCCAGTTGCTCAAAGCCATGCCATTTATCCCCAGGCTTGAGTGTCCAACAGGCGGGATCGGTGGTGAGTTGCTCACGTGAGGCTTGAACAAACGGCACTTCAGCACCGGATGCATCGGTAATGGTTGGCGCATTCCATGGCGAGAAGAACCACTCGCCTTTTTTGGCAAATGCGGCATGCACTTTTGCCAGCGCAAGACGGAAATCCACCGCTTCAACGATAACTTCCTGGGTCAGTGCTTCACCCTGGCCGCCATCCATCATCGCTGCACCGATTTCGTTGGAAGCGATAATCGCATACAGCGGGGAAGTGGTGGCTTGCAGCATATATGATTCGTTAAACCGCGAATGCTCGACGGGCTTTTTGCCGTTGCGAATATGGATGTATGAGGCTTGCGACAGTGCTGCCAATAGTTTGTGTGTGGAGTGAGTAGCAAAAACCGTTGGCCCATTACGGTCGAAATCTTTCGGGTCTCCACGCATGGCAAAGCGACCTTTGTACATCGGATTGAAGCGGGCGTAGGCATACCATGCTTCGTCGAAGTGAATCTGGTCAACGCTTTGCGCCAGCAACTCCTGCGCCGCTTCGGCGTGATAACACATACCGTCATAAGTACAGTTAGTTACCACGGCGTACACGGGTTTATCGCTCACTACTTCATGCTTGAGTGGGTTGGCATCAATGGCTGCACGAATGCTTTCTGGCGTGAACTGGCGCTTCGGAATCGGCCCGATAATGCCAAAACGGTTGCGCGTCGGCACGAAATAGACTGGCAGCGCCCCCGTCATCACTAACCCTTGTTCGATGGACTTATGGCAATTGCGGTCGCACAGCGCAATCTCCAGTTCGCCCACAACCGCCTGCATAATGGCGCGGTTAGAACCGGAGGTGCCATTTAACACCGAATAGCTTTGATGTGCGCCAAACACCTCGGCTGCGTAAGTTTCTGAGGCTTTAATTGGCCCGCTGTGGTCAAGCAGCGAACCCATGGCTGCGCGTTCAATACCGGTATCTGTGCGGAACAAGTTCTCCCCGAAGAAATCGAGAAACTCTCGTCCCACCGCCGATTTAGTAAAGGCAACACCACCCTGATGTCCCGGTGCCGCCCATGAATATTCCGGGTTTTCCAGGGTGTAATTAAACAGTGCGCGGGTGAAAGGTGGGAGCAGTTGTTCGTAATAGCGCTGGATCAGCGAACGTGCACGGGCAGCAATAAATTCGGCAGTATCTTCATGCATCCAGACGAACTCATTCACCAGCCGCATTGAATCGAGCGTTAATGTATCGACGCAAGAGTGCTCGGCCATTAACAGCACCGGCACACTCTTATTGCGGCGGCGAATAGTTTGCAACAGCGCGAAAGCCTGGCTGTGGGATTGGTCGTCATTGCCGCCGGAAGTCCAGTCAACAAAAATGCAGCACAGTGAGGCATCGGAGGTGACCGTTGCGATGCCATCTTCAAATGTTGCCGCTGAAATCACGGCAAAGTTGTTCTCTTCAAGCGCCTCGATAAGCTCTGCCACTGCGCGCCCGTTGGCGGTGTTAACGTCCTGAATACTGCTATCGACCACCAGAATTTTACGTTTTTGATGCGTGCCTAAATCAAGCATAGCGATCTCCAGTTAGTCGTTAACCACAGGTTTATCCAGCGGGTAGGGGTTTTTATGACGACGGTTGTAGTTAACGGTGTACATCGCAGTAATCACCATGATGGCGACAAACGACCACATCACTTCGGTCGCGCCTGTGCCAACGACGGCCCAAATACAGTAAATGAAAGCAATCAGCGTGATGAACAGGAACGGCAGACGTTGGTTGCCCAAATGCCCCTGACCGACCAGCATTAAAGCCGCGCAGGTGTAGATATACGGCACCAGCGTAAAGATGACCGATACAGATGAAACCACCGCGAACTGTGAGGTAGCGTCAGGCGAGATACTGGCAAGCTGGAAGATGGTCATCAGGACGCCAACAATCAGCAAACCCGCGACTGGAGTCTGATCTTTATTCACTTTGGCAAAAATAGGTGGGAACAGACCATCGTCGGCGGCGGCTTTCGCCGTTTGCCCGGCGAGTAGCGTCCAGCCGCCAAGGCTTCCTAAACACCCGGCTGCGGCACAGAACGAAACAATTGCCCCGGCAGTGGGCCCCATCGCCATGCGTGCGGCATCGCCAAATGGCGACGCAGAAAGTCTCAGCTCGGCGTTAGGAATCATGCCCATAATGGCAGTGCTGGAAAGCACGTAACAAACTGCGGCAATCAATACCCCGCCAATGGTGGCGATGGGCACGTTGCGTTTGGGATTTTTAACCACCGCTGCCGCTACAGACGCACTTTCCACGCCGATAAACGACCACAGCGTGACGCTCAAGGTACTCTGAATCGCACCAAAAGTGCCTTTGCCGCTGACGTTCCAGGCTTCCATATAGGTATCGCTTTTAAACCAGAACCAGCCTAAGACGGCGACGGCGACTATTGGAATCAGTGCCAGAATAGTGGCGACCGCCTGCACGCGGGTGATCATTTTCGGGCCAACAATATTGAGCCCGACGAACAACCACAAAATGGCGATACAGGTGACGGTGAGCGGCCATGGTTGGTTTAACATCGGGAAGAAATAACTCAGATAACCGACGCCAATTACCACCATGGCGACGTTACCTATCCAGCAGGCCAGCCAGTAAAGCAGATTGGTTTGATAACCCAGAAACGGGCCGAATGCCCGCCGGGCGTAGGCGTAAGAACCGCCGGGGCTGTCATCGAGAGATGACATTTTGGCGTATACCATGGATAGCGACAGCGCACCGATAATCGTCACCATCCAGCCAAAAATGGCAATCCCGCCCGTTGCTGCAAGGTTCGCCGGGAGCAGGAAAACCCCGGAACCCATTATGTTACCCGCAACCATTAACATCACCGGGACCAGCCCGACTTTTTGCGCTTCACTAGCCATAGAACCTCTCCTGAAACGAAGTTGCCACTGAAATGCGTTAATAAACGCATTAGCTTTGCTGGGTCTTGTAGTAAACGAGAAAAAAGCTGGGGTGGGGCAATGTCAACAAATCCTAAGTAAGGGATATACGCCGACTATTCGGTAAGTTTAGACTACTCTCAAAGACTAACTGGAGATTTCCCAATGAGCGAAAGAATGTCGGTGATACAAGGTGATATCACCCGCGTCGAGGTTGACGTCATTGTCAACGCGGCGAATTCATCCCTGATGGGGGGCGGTGGTGTTGATGGTGCGATTCATCGTGCGGCGGGGCCTGTTTTACTGGAAGCCTGCAAAGTGATTGTTCGCCAACAGGGCGAATGTGCGCCTGGACACGCGGTGATTACCGAGGCTGGGAATATTCCGGTTAAAGCGGTGATTCACGCCGTTGGCCCGGTGTGGCACGGTGGCGAAAAACACGAGGCCGAGTTGCTCGAACAAACCTATCGTAACTGCCTGGACTTAGCCGCCGCCAACGGTTATCGCACCATTGCCTTCCCGGCAATTAGCACGGGTGCTTATGGTTATCCGAAAGAGGAGGCCGCGAAAATCGCCGTTGATACCGTTTACCGCTATATAGGCATACGTCCATTACCTGAAGAGGTCGTTTTTGTCTGCTTTGATGACGAAAATACCCTCATCTATCAACAACTTCTTGCTCAACTCTAATTTGAAAAATCATCACGCCACACGTCTTGGAAGGGCGATTACTCCATCGCTTGCCGAACATCCTGGGTTTAGCGGGATTCACCCTTTGTCGGATAGCCTCGACGCTTTTGCTGCGCGCTATCTGCTGTGCGGGATGGCCGAGAAAACCCTCGATGTGCAGTATTACATCTGGCAGGACGATATGTCCGGGCGCTTGCTGTTCAGCGCGTTGCTGGCGGCGGCTGACCGTGGAGTGAAAGTTCGCCTGTTGCTTGACGATAACAACACCAACGGCCTTGATGATATTTTAGAGTTGCTCAATTCCCATCCGCAGATTGAAGTGCGCCTGTTTAATCCTTTTTCATTTCGCCTGTTTCGCGCCATCGGCTATCTGACCGACTTTGCCAGGCTTAACCGTCGTATGCACAACAAATCATTCACTGTTGATGGTGAAACTACGATTATTGGCGGGCGAAATGTGGGGGATGAGTACTTTGGTGTGGGTAAACAACCGCTGTTTTCAGACTTAGATGTGCTGGCCGTAGGCCCGGTTGTCGAGGATGTCAGCCAGGATTTTGAGCGCTACTGGAATAGCCAGTGTGTCTCGACACTGGAAAAGGTGCTGGATGTCGATACCGATGCCTTGCAGCAGCGGGTGCAATTGCCAGATGACTGGCGCGATGACCCGAAGGCTCGCCGCTATCTTGACCGCCTGACAACCAGCCAGTTTGCGACCGATCTGGTCGCCCGCACGCTTAATATGTACTGGGCGAAAACACGCTTACTCAGCGATGACCCGCG
Organism: Buttiauxella cochleicola; assembly: GCF_021282405.1. Lineage (NCBI taxonomy): Bacteria > Pseudomonadati > Pseudomonadota > Gammaproteobacteria > Enterobacterales > Enterobacteriaceae > Buttiauxella > Buttiauxella cochleicola. Next base: position 168,265 of record NZ_JAJSOU010000010.1, on the reverse strand, counting down.
TAAGGGGCAGGGCAGAGCGCGCAATCACACGTTACTGCCGCAACGCCTGATGAATGTGATTGGTATGCCGGAGCGTGAGATAGATATTATTTCAGCCTATTTTGTGCCCACTCGCGCGGGCATCGCACAAATCTTAGGGCTTGTGCGTAAAGGGGTAAAAATAGCCATCCTGACTAACTCACTGGCCGCAAACGATGTGGCGGTCGTTCATGCTGGTTACGCGCGTTGGCGCAAAAAACTGATGCGCCACGGAGTCGAGCTTTATGAGTTAAAGCCTGAGCAGGATGGCCTACGCAGACCACATGATCGTGGCTTAACAGGGAATTCAGGTTCCAGCCTGCATGCCAAAACGTTTAGTGTAGATAAACAAAAGGTGTTTATCGGCTCATTTAATTTTGACCCGCGCTCGGCGATGTTGAATACCGAAATGGGATTTGTCATTGAGAGCGAAGCGCTGGCGCAAGATATCCACCAGCGTTTTACCCAAAGCCAGAAAGAGAATGCCTGGGCGCTGCGTCTGGATAAGTGGGGGCGAGTGAATTGGGTGGAACACAGTGAAGGCAAAGAGATTGTCTGGAAGAAAGAACCGCACACCCGCTTTTGGCAGCGGGTGTTGGTGAGGTTAGTTTATCGACTGCCTATTGAGTGGCTTTTATAAAACTCTTCATACTTCAAGTCGCAGCTGTGTTGGCTGCACTCACAAACCCCAGTCACTTACTTAAGTAAGCTCCTGGGGATTTGCTCCCTTGCCGCGTTACTCGGCCAGTGGCCTCGCCCCTTCGGGGCCAGCGCAAGCGCTGTTCAAAAGGCTAAAGCCTTTTGTGCTGCAACTCGAATTATTTTGAGTTTATTCTTTGTTTTTTGGTCGGGTTAACTCGTCACCTTAACCGCCACATTCTGCGGCTTGCCGGAGAACAGGAAACGCAGCAACGGAATGCGCAGGTGGATTTCATACAGAATCACCGCGATACCAATCACGAAAATTAATCCGGTGATAAAGCCCAGCGCGTTAGACGCAATATGCGGCGTGATGTACGCGCCAAAGAACAGCGTCAACGGATGGTGCACCAGGTAAATAAACAGCGACGCATTCACGAAATAGGTCACACGTTTTGACTGGAAGTTCAGCAGCTTATGGCCCAGCGAGAACACCACGTTGACCATCCACAAACCCATCACCGTGGTGATCACGCTCTCGGTTTCATACATCCAGGCGTCACCGCTACCGTAACGTTGGTTAAGCAGATAGGCGCAAAATGCCAGTGCCGCTCCCACCGCACACCATGGGGACGGTGTGGTAAATAGCGCTTTTAACTGTGGGCGTACAAACACCAGAGCTCCGAGCATGAAGAATGGTAGATAAAACAGCGTTTGCATCACTACGAAGTTAAATAATCCATCACTTAATATCGGTGAGTAAATAATAAAAATAGTACGGCGAATAACACCGTATAGAATACCGAACCCCAGGAAGGCGATTGAGAGCTTTCCTAAAGTAATAGAAGATGGGATGTTTTCTGACTTTTCAGTAATACGTGCTTTCATTTGTTGAAACAAAAATAAACAAATAGTCGTCAGCACCACCATGACTAATAAGAACCAGAGGTGAGAAACTAGCTCCCACACCAGTGTGTTGTATTTTTCGTATGGCGTCAGTCCTGGCCAGTTTTTTGCTTTGTCATTAACGTGTTGCAACATTAAAAATTGCGGCAAGGTTAGCAATGGAATGGCCGTCAGCATAGGGATGCCGACGCGCTCCACGCGTACTTTCCACCAGCGTTTTAGCGGGTAGCGCAGAAACAGCATGTAAGAAAAATATCCTGAAATAACAAAGAATACCTGCATGCGGAAGGCATGAATAAAATCATTAAACAGGGTTAAACCCCACGATGCTTCAGTGCTGTTGACATGCCAGGTATGGCTTGAATAGATGAGCGAGATATGAAACGGGATGCCTAAAAGCATTAACCAGGCCCGGATAGAATCCAGGAAAAACTCGCGTTGTTGTGGTGCTTTACTCATAATACTCCAAACATTATCGGACGAATCGCCTTATCCTTAAGAACATATCCCAATAGGCTTAAAGTCCCGAACGGTATCAATTCCGTGGCAACCCTACACTAACCATGACATCCTGTCTCCAGGATGGATGCTGAAAGCGTAAGCAGTTGTCTTTTTTTGCTTAAAGGCTGAGCCGGTGCGCTGAACAATGCGGGTAATTGGTTGTCGGAAAGCAGAAGTTTCCATTAAAATGGATTGGATTGATTTAAGCACACAAAGGGGGATGTGCTGGTTAATATGAAACATAAACTAAAAATGATGAAAGTGTGTGGGCTCGGTGCTGCAGTCATGCTGTCACTTTATACCACCTCAGTTTGGGCCTTCAATATCGATGATGTCGCAAAACAAGCGAAAACATTAGCGGGCAAAAGCTACGAAGCACCTAAAACTAATCTGCCATCGCAGTTCCGTGACATGAAATATGCGGACTACCAGCAGATCCAGTTCAATCACGACAAAGCCTACTGGAGCAAGTTAAAGACCCCATTTAAGCTTGAATTTTATCACCAGGGTATGTATTTCGACACCCCGGTTGCTATCAATGAAGTGACAGCAACTGCGGTCCATAAGATCAAATACAACCCGGATTACTTTAATTTCGGTGATGTAAAACACGATAAAGACACCGTGAAAGATCTCGGCTTTGCCGGGTTCAAAGTGCTCTATCCGATCAACAGCAAAGATAAGAACGACGAAATTGTCAGCATGCTCGGGGCGAGTTACTTTCGTGTGATTGGCTCAGGTCAGGTTTATGGCCTGTCTGCTCGTGGTTTGGCTATTGATACTGCTTTGCCATCTGGCGAAGAGTTCCCACGTTTCCGTGAATACTGGATTGAACGCCCGAAAGCTGGCGAGAAAACGCTGACTCTTTATGCGTTGCTCGATTCCCCACGTGCAACCGGTGCGTATCGCTTTGTGATTACTCCTGGTCGCGACACTGTGGTTAACGTGCAGTCGAAGGTTTATCTGCGCGATAAAGTCGGCAAACTGGGTGTTGCACCGCTGACCAGTATGTTCCTGTTTGGGCCAAATCAGCCGTCGCCAAGCACCAACTTCCGTCCGGAATTGCATGACTCCAACGGTCTGTCTATCCATGCCGGTAACGGTGAATGGATTTGGCGTCCGTTGAATAACCCGAAACATCTGGCGGTGAGCTCGTTTGCAACCGAGAATCCAGTTGGCTTCGGTTTGCTGCAACGCGGCCGCCAGTTCTCTCGTTTCGAGGATTTAGACGATCGTTACGATCAGCGCCCAAGTGCATGGGTTGCGCCGCAAGGTGATTGGGGTAAAGGTCGCGTTGAGCTGGTTGAAATTCCAACCAACGACGAAACTAACGACAACATCGTTGCTTACTGGACTCCGGATCAGCTCCCGGAACCAGGCAAAGAGATGAACTTCAAGTACACCATTACCTTCAGCCGTGATGAAGACAAAATGCATGCGCCTGATAACGCATACGTTGCGCAGACTCGCCGCTCAACCGGTGATGTGAAGCAGTCGAATCTGATTCGCCAGCCAGACGGCACTATTGCGTTTGTCGTGGATTATGTCGGCGCGGACATGAAAAAACTGCCGCAAGATACGCCGGTTACCGCGCAAACCAGCATTGGTGACAACGGTGAAATCGTTGACAGCCAGGTACGTTACAACCCGGTCACTAAAGGCTGGCGTTTGACTGTACGTGTGAAAGTCAAAGATGAGAAGAAACCGACTGAAATGCGTGCAGCGCTGGTCAATGGTGATCAAACGTTGAGTGAAACCTGGAGCTACCAGCTACCTGCCAATGAATAAGATTACTGATACTGCGTCTGATTATATTGATGCTCTTCCGCTTTCTGCGCAGCAGAAGGCGGCTCTTCCTGCATCAGATCTGCAAGCGGTGCATGAAGCGCTTGATGCGCAAGGGCACCACTATGACAGAGCCGATGATTCCCCTTTAGCCTCGGTAAAGGCCCGGCTTGAAGCAAGCTGGCCTGGATCGTTGGGCGGTGATCAACTGATTGAGGACGAAGAGGGGCGCACCCAGCTGCAGGCAATGCCTAAAGCAACGCGTTCTTCTATGTTCCCCGATCCGTGGCGCACAAACCCGATTGGTCGTTTCTGGGATCGTTTACGCGGGCGTGAAGTTAACCCTCGCTATATGTCGAAGGAAGAGGCGGAAGCCGAGCAGAAATGGCGTACCGTCGGGACTATCCGACGTTACATTCTGCTGGTGCTGACTATTGCTCAGACTGTCGTAGCAACCTGGTATATGAAGACCATTCTTCCTTATCAGGGCTGGGCGCTGATCAATCCGTCAGACATGATTGGCCAGGATTTATGGGTTTCCTTTATGCAGCTGCTGCCGTATGTGCTGCAAACGGGCATCCTGATCCTGTTCGCTATCCTGTTCTGTTGGGTGTCGGCGGGTTTCTGGACCGCGCTGATGGGCTTCCTGCAACTGCTGATGGGCAAAGATAAATACAGTATCTCTGCCTCAACGGTGGGCGATGAACCTATTGACCCGGCGAACCGCACCGCGCTTATCATGCCTATTTGTAACGAAGACGTTGACCGTGTGTTTGCGGGCCTGCGCGCGACGTGGGAATCGGTAAAAGCAACTGGCCAACAGCAGCACTTCGACGTTTACATCTTAAGCGACAGCTACAACCCGGATATCTGTGTTGCCGAGCAGAAAGCGTGGATGGAACTCATCAACGAAGTGCAGGGCGAAGGGCAGATTTTCTACCGTCGCCGTCGTCGTCGCGTGAAGCGTAAAAGTGGCAACATCGATGACTTCTGTCGTCGTTGGGGTAATCAGTACAGCTACATGGTTGTACTGGATGCCGACTCAGTAATGAGCGGTGACTGTCTGACTAACCTGGTACGCCTGATGAATGCTAACCCGAATGCGGGCATTATTCAGTCTTCACCAAAAGCGTCGGGCATGGACACTCTGTATGCACGTTGCCAGCAGTTTGCGACACGTGTATACGGGCCGCTGTTTACGGCGGGTTTGCACTTCTGGCAGTTGGGTGAGTCCCACTACTGGGGTCACAATGCGATTATCCGCGTTAAGCCGTTCATTGAGCACTGTGCTTTAGCACCGCTGCCAGGTGAAGGTTCATTCGCCGGTTCCATCCTCTCTCACGACTTCGTAGAAGCAGCGCTGATGCGTCGTGCAGGTTGGGGCGTGTGGATTGCCTATGACTTGCCGGGTTCTTATGAAGAGCTGCCGCCGAACTTGCTGGATGAGCTCAAGCGTGACCGCCGCTGGTGCCACGGTAACTTGATGAACTTCCGTCTGTTCCTGGTAAAAGGCATGCACCCGGTTCACCGTGCGGTGTTCCTGACGGGCGTTATGTCTTACCTGTCTGCGCCGTTGTGGTTTATGTTCCTCGCATTATCAACTGCCTTGCAGGTGGTGCATGCGCTGACAGAACCGCAATACTTCCTGCAACCGCGCCAGTTGTTCCCAGTGTGGCCGCAGTGGCGTCCGGAGCTTGCGATTGCGTTGTTCGCGTCCACCATGGTGTTGTTGTTCCTGCCGAAGCTTCTGAGCATCATTCTGATCTGGTGCAAAGGCTCGAAAGAGTTCGGTGGATTCTTCCGCGTAACGGCTTCTCTGTTGCTGGAAGTGCTGTTCTCCGTGCTGCTGGCACCGGTACGTATGCTGTTCCACACCGTGTTTGTGGTGAGCGCGTTCCTCGGTTGGGAAGTGGTCTGGAATTCACCACAGCGTGATGACGATTCAACCCCTTGGGGCGAAGCGTTTATGCGCCACGGTTCTCAGCTTCTGCTGGGTCTGGTGTGGGCTGTTGGCATGGCGTGGCTGGATTTACGCTTCCTGTTCTGGCTTGCGCCAATCGTGTTCTCGCTGATCCTGTCGCCGTTTGTTTCGGTGCTGTCGAGCCGCGCGACCCTCGGTTTACGCACCAAGCGCTGGAAGCTGTTCCTGATCCCGGAAGAGTATTCTCCTCCGCAGGTGCTGGTCGATACCGACAACTACCTGAAGCTGAACCGCAGCCGCACGCTCGACGATGGCTTTATGCACGCGGTGTTTAATCCTTCGTTTAATGCCCTGGCAACCGCAATGGCAACTGCACGTCACCGTGCCAGCCAGGTGCTGGAAATCGCCCGCGATCGTCACGTTGAACAGGCGCTGAACGAAACGCCTGATAAGCTGAACCGCGATCGTCGTCTGGTGCTGTTAAGCGACCCGGTGACTATGTCCCGTCTGCATTACCGTGTGTGGTCCAACCCGCAGCGTTACTCTTCGTGGGTGGATAGCTACAAAACGGTTGAGCTTAACCCTGAGGCGTTGCCGACTAAGTAACCCGGCAAACGCGCTCACAATGCCGGCCTTCGGGCCGGTATTTTTTTGGAGTAAAAGCATGTTAAGAATGATGGTTGTGATAACGGTTGCGTGCTTGCTCAGCGGCTGTGGCAGCATTATCAGCCGTGCAGTACCGGGGCAGGGACATGGTAATCAGTATTACCCCGGCGTGCAGTGGGACGTGCGTGATAGTGCATGGCGCTATATCACGGTATTAGACTTACCGTTTTCGCTGGTCTTCGACACCCTGTTGCTGCCGATTGATGCCAGCCACGGCCCGTACGAATAAGCGTTACCGCTCATCCCATTCATCAGCCGCAGTTTGCCCTTCCTCGGTATCTAACGGCGGCTCAAGTTGAAATTCACCTTCGTCCCATTCATGCAGCGTGTTTTCTTCAATCCATTCCTGACGTAACTCGATTTCATCAAAGTCACCATCAAACACGCTTTGTGCCGCTTCACCGCTCAGCATCGGGAAACATTCGCCATCTTCACTATCATCGGCAAAGAATTCAGCCTGCCACATGATGTCGCCATCCTGAAGAATGTACTTCTGAATGTTCAGTTGCTGAACACTGGCACTCTCTTCATCAAGTTCAGGGTTGTCTACAAGGAAAAGCTCGCGTGCGGCATCAATGGCCTCTTCCAGCGTCGCGTACAGACTCATACTCATCTCCTTTTGTTACAGGTCAGGGAGCACGCGCTCCGGTGCAATTTCAAGTTAATTGTTGACGCTGTTTGCAAAGTTGCAAGTATGAAATTTAATCCTCGTCGTACTTCGAGTTGTCTCTGCTCCTTAATCGGGAGCCGTCACTCGTTCAGTAGGGCGTCGCAAGCTAATCCAGGAGTAAAGCGCGTTGAAAAGCACCACGCAAGCGGTGACTAAAAATACCGTGCGGAAGCCGTAGTTGGCCGAAACGGCGGCCCCGACCAGCGGGCCGGTGACGTTACCAATATCGCGGAAAGACTGGTTGTAGCTAAAGATACGCCCGGCAATCTGGTTGCTGGAGTTGTAGATAAGCAGCGTTTGTACGGCGGGTAACAGCGCGCCGTCGGCGGCACCGAGCAGAAAACGTAACACGCCAAGCTGCCATGGCGTTTGCACCATCGACATGGGGATAAGTAGCAGAACCGAAATCACCAGCGCGCAGATTAAAATTCTCTCCGGCCCGATTCTGTCACCCAGCTTCCCGAGGCGCGGTGCGCTTATCAACGCGGCCACACCGGGAACGGAAGCAATCATGCCGCTAATAAACGCCAGGTTACTGACATTCCCTGCCAGCTCGCGCACATAAAGCGTCAGAATTGGTGCAATCGAACCGGTCGCCACCTGGATAATCATGGTGGTGACAAACAGACTCAGCACTAGTTTTGGGTTTTTAAGCGACATGAGAACCTGACGCGCGTGCAGCATATCTTTCTTGTTAACCGGCGTGAATTGCTCGCGGATGCAGAAAAGAGTGAAAACGAAGCAGGTAAATAACACGGCGGCGGTGATGAAAAACACCGGGCGCAGGCCGTAAGTATCCGCCAAAAAACCGCCAATCATTGGGCCGAGCAGCGCACCGCTCACGCCTCCGGTCGATAACGTGCCGAGCGCCCAGCCGCTTTTATGGCGCGGAACCTGAGTCGCAATCAGCGCGTTGGCATTGGGGACAAATCCACCCAGCAAACCGAGCAGGGCGCGCAGCGCTAAAAATTGCCAGATATTGCTCGCAAAGCCCATCAACACCATCACGATAGACATGCCAAGCGCTGAACGCAGCAGCATGATTTTGCGGCCTTTACGGTCGGCAAGCCCGCCCCAGAAAGGCGATGCTATCGCGGAGAAAAGGAACGTAATACTGAAAACGATGCCCGACCACATATTCAATGCGCTGTGGCCCGTCACGCCAAGACTTTCGACGTACAAGGGCAGGAAAGGCATGACCAGGCTGAATGCGACGCCGGTCAGAAAACACCCAAGCCAGGCGACGGTGAGATTTCTTTTCCAGTTGATGTTGCTCTCGGGGAGAGTCATAACGCTCCAGTTTAGTGCAGAGAAGATATGCGGGGGAATTATTACCTTGCTAATTATGCGCCTGATGAATGGAGAGTGGCAATGTTTATGAAATGCAGTTTTAGAACGATTAAAGGCGACTTTACGTCGCCCTATGACTTAATCGAATAGCGAATCAGTAACGCGACGGCACACCCTCTGGACGTGTCTTAAAACGGCGATGCAGCCACATGTATTGCTCAGGCGCCATCATGATGCATTCTTCGATGATTTTGTTCATCCACAGCGCTGTGCCTTCCGGGGTTTCTAATGGTGGTGAAAACTCTGCAGGTAGAATAATCAACTCATAGCCTTTTCCGTCAGGTTTGCGGCGTGGCACCATCGGGACAATCGCCGCACCTGACATGCGTGCCAGCGTATAGGTACCGGTGGTTGTAGCCGCCTGATCAACGCCAAAAAATGGTACAAAGACGCTGCCGCGCGGGCCGTAGTCATGGTCAGGCGCGTACCAGATGATCTCGCCCTGTTTGAGCGCGCGGATCATCCCTTTGAGATCTTTACGATCGATCATGCTTTTGTTGGAGCGCATTCGACCCCAGGTTTGCAGCCAGTCTAACAGGGGATTGTCATTCGGACGGTAAACGCCAATGCCGGGTGTGTTCATGCCGAACATGCGTGCACCTAATTCAAGCGTCAGGAAGTGAATACCAATCAGGAGTACGCCGCGTTTGGCTTCTTGTACCGCATGAATCTGGTCGACGCCGCTAACGTCGCACCAGCGCCGGATACGCCATGTTGGCCAGAACCAGGCGATGCCGGTTTCCATCAGCCCCATCCCCACGGACTCGAAATTTTTCTTCAGATAATATTCACGCTTTTCGGGCGTGACGTGTGGGAAAGCGAGTTCAATATTCCGGCGGGTAATTCTGACGCGGCGTTTCATAAACCGCATAGCTAAATGGCCGAGGCCGCAGCCAATTCGATAAATCACGGGGTAGGGGAGCAGGGTAATGAGATACAGCAGGCCAATACCAAACCAGATTCCCCAATAGCGGGGGTGAAGCAAAGCGCGCGAGAATTGCGGTAAGTTCGTCATGTAAAACCTATTGTGACGGCAAATGCCGGATCTTCTTGAGTCGGTCTATTGTGACATTAATCATGGAACATCCAAAATTAACGGCAGCAGAGTGTTTGATATTTCAGCAATTGTTGAATTAAATGCGAAGTAATAATTGAAATGTAGCGCAAAATACGTGGATGTAAATTAACGATAATTGCTTTATGATGCTGCCCAGTTTTTTCTTATCAACGATAGCCGAGCGAACACCATGCCAGTGTTACACAACCGCATATCGAATGATGAATTGCGCGTGCGTATGTTGGCTGAAACCGAGCCACGCACCACAATCTCATTCTATAAATATTTCCATATTGAAGAACCTCAAACCACGCGCGATGCGCTTTATCTGGCGTTTACCGCGCTGAATGTTTTTGGTCGCGTGTATCTCGCCCATGAAGGGATCAACGCGCAAATTAGCGTTCCTCAAAGCCGTGTCGATGCCTTCCGCGAAACACTCTACGGTTTCCATGCCGCGCTCAATGGCGTGCGTCTGAATATCGCGCTTGAAGACGACGGAAAGTCGTTCTGGGTGCTGCGCATGAAAGTGCGTGACCGTATTGTTGCCGATGGGATTGATGACCCGTCGTTTGATGCCAGCAATGTCGGTGCTTATCTGAAAGCCGCAGACGTTAACGCGATGCTCGACGATCCGGATGCCGTGTTTATCGACATGCGGAACCATTACGAATATGAAGTGGGCCATTTCCAGGACGCTATGGAAATCCCCGCAGACACGTTTCGTGAGCAGTTGCCGAAAGCGGTAGATATGTTGCAGGACGACAAAGACAAAAAAATCGTCATGTATTGCACCGGTGGGATCCGCTGTGAAAAGGCCAGCGCCTGGATGATGCATAACGGATTCAAGAACGTCTACCACATCGAAGGCGGGATTATTGAATACGCCCGTCGTGCTCGTGAGCAAGGGATCCCGGTGCGCTTTGTCGGCAAAAACTTTGTCTTTGACGAGCGTATGGGCGAGCGCATTTCGGATGATGTGATTGCGCATTGCCACCAGTGTGGCGCTTCCTGCGACAGCCACACCAACTGCAAAAATGACGGCTGCCATTTGCTGTTTATTCAGTGCCCAAGCTGCGCTGAGAAATATGCCGGATGCTGTAGCGACATTTGCCGCGAAGAACTGGCACTCTCACCTGAAGAACAGCGCCGCCGCCGCGCTGGCCGTGAAAACGGCAATAAGATTTTCAATAAATCGCGTGGCGTGTTGAACACCACGTTGGGCATTCCTGACCCAGAGTGAAAAAATGGATGTCGCTTGCGCTTAAGTAGGTCGGATAAGCGTAAGCGTCATCCGACATCACTCAATACTAGCTAAATCGTGAAAGCGAAAACGGCGTCAGATCGAAACTCGACTCTTTGCCCAGTGCAAACTGACAGGCAATTTCCCCAAGCACCGAAGCGAATTTAAAACCATGCCCGCTCAGGCCGGTGATCACCATCGTGTTGTCATGACCGGGCAGGGTATCAATAATAAAATCTTCATCCGGTGACATATCGTAAGTGCAGGCCGCGCCATGCATACAAACCCCCACACCTGGCATTATCTGGCGCAAGAAGCTGAACACTTCGCTGCCGTCGGTGGCGATAGCGCCAAACGGTTTACGCTGTTGCGGCTCGCTTATCATCTGCCCGCCATCATGCTTGCCCAGTTTCAGCTCGTTATCTTCACCAGCCGGGAACCCGTAGTACTGGCTCCCGTCAGGCAATTGAGCGGTAAACGCTGGGAAGTTATTTTTTTCGCTATAGCGCCCGTCGGCCTGATGCCAGCTAAAGATTTTGCGCCATGGCGTTACGGGCAGTTCGGGTAATAATTTAGAGACCCAGGTTCCTGCGCTCACCAAAAGTTTATCGGCGGTAAATTCGCCTTCTGGGGTATCGACTACCACACCGTCTGAGGTATGGCGAATGTCCGTCACCGGGCAATTAAACAGCTGCGCGCAACCACCCTGGTTTGCCAGACGGATATAAGTTTCCACCGCCAACTCGCTGCGCAGCACACCAGAATCTGGCTCAAACAAGCCAAGATAGTTTTCAGGAACGGTAATTTGCGGCCAGCGTGTCATCACTTGTTCAGCCGTCAGCGTTTCAAGCGGTAGTGACCAGGTTTGCGCACTGCTTTGCACCGTTGATATAAATGCTGAATCCTCAGGGCCGAGGTTAATCACACCAGTGCGATGAAAGACTTTCTCACCGCTGATTTCCTGCAACGCATCCCATAAAGTCTGAGCGCGTAACACCAGCGGGACATATTTTTCCCCTTCGCCATAAGCGTGGCGCATCAGGCGAGTATCACCATGATGGCTACCTTGCTGGTGGGGAGGGTGGTTGCTGTCGATCATAAGCACGTTTAAGCCGGAGTGAGTGGCATAGCATCCGGCGGCTGCGCCAACGGAACCACTACCGACGATGATAAGGTCATAATGCATGATGCTTTTCTCTTCTCTCTGGCAAAAAGTATATAGCAGGTTAATTAATTCTCGACCGACTGGCAATTGAGCGAAACCTGAATAATAAAAAAGGCACCTCTACGGTGCCTTGCGTTATTTGAGCAGCATCGACAATCAATGCTTACGATAATCGTTTACCTGGTAATCACTAGATTCAATCTTAGCAATCCCGGCTTCTAAAATAGAAATAAATTGCCGGGCAACATCCGTGGTCAGCCATAAAGTTTGACCGATTTCAGTTTCGTCGTGCTTTTGCGTATTCGAGGTCAGGTAGTGCAGGCGAAGCATCAGCGCATCGTAGCTATCAACGGTGCTGATGTCCCATCCGATAAGGGGATGGGTCTGGATAACATCACTATTTTTTTCCATCATAACCCCTTTTATACGTGTGTTTGAGACAACGGTTCGTGAGGTTTAATGCTTGTTTAATGTGAAGCCAGTTAAGTATATCAATGATTAAGCTAATTCGACGGAGAAATAAATACCCTGCAACACTTTTTTTACAATAAAGCGCTTAATTGCACAATAAACCGGCATGATATTCTTTATTGAATCAGATGATTCTGGGTAACGTATAAGAAGGGAAATTATTTAAATGAGTAAATTTCATACAATTAAAAAAACCGGATGGCGACACCCGGTATAAAGATAACAACGAGGGAATTTTTACCTGAAATGAACGGCGAATTGATCTAAAGCCAGCCCATTCCCATTATGTTTTTTAATCCGCAGCAAACCAGTCGTCAGCGCTTTCCCAGGTCTCTTGCAATATTTCGCTAATGCGATCGCGGTCTTCTTTGGTAGCCCCTAAAACCGACAGGTTATTTGCAGCGGCATAACGTACCTGAACGTGGTTAACGTTTTCAGGATAGTGTTGAGTAATACGGCGTGAAAGTTCATTGGCAAGCGCATCAATAGCGCCTGGTGGCAGAGATGTAGTTTTGGCAATAGTGACTTCAATACGCATAACAGCCCCCTATATAATATACTGGATATTTATACAGTCATATTGCCAGTGATGCAACAGGGGGCGATAAAAATTATGCTTTAACTGACCAGGCTACTTTCTCACCGGCCAGGAATGGCACGATGCTGTCATCGGATGTTTCGATGGTTTCTGGCATTTCAACCGGCGTGCGAACCAGTTCGATAGTCTCTTCGTTAACAGGTAAACCGTAGAAACGCGGGCCATTGAGGGATGTGAACGCTTCGAAGTGCTGCATTGCATTCATCTCTTCAAATACCGTCGCGTAAGCACCCAAAGCCGAAGGGGCGTTAAAGCAGCCAGCACAACCACAACTTGCTTCTTTACGATGACGTGCGTGTGGTGCGGAGTCAGTCCCCAGGAACACACGGTCGCATCCGCTTGCTACCAGCGCGCGTAACGCTTCCTGATGCACGCTGCGTTTTAAAATAGGCAGGCAATACAGATGAGGGCGAACGCCGCCAACCAGCATGTGGTTGCGGTTAAACATCAGGTGTTGCGGGGTAATAGTTGCACCTAACAGGGAATTGCCTTCCTTCACATACTGTGCGGCGTCTTTGGTGGTGATATGTTCAAATACCACTTTTAGTTCCGGCAGTTGCTTACGCAGCGGTTCCATCACAGTTTCGATAAAGCGTGCTTCACGGTCAAAAATATCAATGTCAGCGTGAGTTACTTCACCGTGAATCAGCAGCGGCATACCGATTTTCTGCATGCGCTCAAGTACTGGCAAAATCGCAGCAGTGCTGGTGACACCATGGCTTGAGTTAGTTGTCGCATTTGCCGGGTACAGTTTTGCCGCAGTAAACACACCTTCGTTAAACCCACGTTCAACTTCGTTCGGGTCCAGAGAGTCAGTCAGGTAGCAGGTCATTAAAGGCTCAAAACTATGCCCTTGCGGTACGGCGTCGAGAATACGCTGGCGATAAGCGATGGCAGCTTCAACCGTTGTCACTGGCGGCGCCAGGTTTGGCATCACAATCGCGCGACCATAAATTTCGCTGGTATAAGGCACAACCGTTTTTAGCATATCACCATCACGAAGGTGAACATGCCAGTCGTCTGGGCGGCGAATTTTTAATACCTGAGGTAATACGGTCATGAAAGTGCTCCGGCGTAGGAAGGAAATAACGATGATTTATGCCGGGCACAAAGGATAAGCGCAAACGTTTAGCTTTGCACCATTTTCGTTGAGATTTTCTTGGGGAGGATGTGCCTCCCCTGTGTTTGAGGGCTTACTCGGTGAACGGGATAATGATTTCGCCTGGCTTGACCTCAATCCCTTTGGCATATTTCTTCGCCAGTTTTTCGCCTGCACTGTTATCTTCACTCAACACGTAAGCTGGCTGTTGGTTGAAGTAATTGCGTAGCGACTGATTGAGATAGGGAATCAGTGTCTGGACAATCGTCTGCATTTTCTCAGGCTCGACGGTTGCCTCTACCACTTCCATTTCTTGCAAATAGATAGCACCTTGCTCTTTATTAAAGGTTGGCAGGGCTTTGAGTTTAAGTTTGATATTAGCTTTTTGATTGCCGAACAAAGATGTCATATCCAGTTTGGCATCACCAGTCAGGGTGATTTTGTTTGGTTCTTCTCGGCCAATCGCACTGGCTAAATTAGTTAAGACAATGTGGGCATCGGCAACGCCTGGCAGGCCAATGTCTTTAGAGAAATTATTCCGTTTATGCAGCGCCTGGTTGATTTCCTGTTCGCTGACGGTGTATTGCGTTAGCTGGTTACAACCCACCACTAATCCGCTGAGCATCAAGGCTGCGGCTAATACTATTTTTTTCATGGATATCCTTAACATGCTGCATCGGTCACAGATCCTGACATAAAGCATCATGATGTACCAGTGCCGGGCGTGCTACAGGAAAAGGCTTAATTTTTTATTAGACACAATGAGTTTCTTAATCATGAGATAAAGGCGGGTTAACTTACCCGCCTTAGAACCATTAACAATCTTTAAATAGCGTGGGATGACAGCAGGTTAATTTGAGTCTGTTTGGCCATATTATCGCGGTATGCCGCAACACGACTCGGCCACTCAATTCCGGCAACCAGCGTCAGGTTACGCAGCAGCGGGAAGAGGTGGATATCGTCATCGGACAACTCACCGTTGACGGCATTGGGCTGCACGATAAGTTTATCGAGCTTGCGTAAGTCGTCGCTGATTTTTTTGGTCAGACCCGGTGAATGCGTCAGATGGTCGGCAAAAGAACCGATCATTGCCTCTTTTTTCTGTGTGAAGTAAGCACGGGCAGCAGGCGTGGCAAACTCATCAAAAGGCGCTTTCGCAATACGCGGCAATAACAGGTGTTGGACATAGCTATTGACGTGACGCAACCAGTCACTGATGGCCGAATTAGCAGCGCCGGTCAAAAGTGGTTCACCATCAAGTTTGTCGACGTAGTGCACGATATCCATGCTTTCAGGCAGGTAGCGACTGTCATCTTTTTGCAGGATTGGCGCCATTTTCTTGCCAATCATTTTCGTCGGGGTTACTTCATCGTCGTTTAGCAAGACGACCAGCTCAACGGGGATATTCTTTAAGCCAAAAATCATGCGTGCTTTAAGGCAGAAAGGGCAGTGATCGTAAATATAAAGCTTCACGTTACTCCTCCATATCAATCGTCAGGAAAAATCCGTCAATTTTTGAGTATGGAGGAGAATACCAGGGGCTGCAAACTAGCTGCCGGGCTCAAGCATAGAGGGGTCTATCGGTTTCGGGCTAAATTGCCACCATAATGCGATAAGCGTGATGAAACCTATAATCCCTAACATCAGCCACGGAAGTTCCGGCTGGTTGATGCTTTTCCCGGCATCAAATAACCAACCGCCACCGGCGTAACCAAATGCGCCGCCAATCGCCAGACCCAGTCGGCTAAAGCCCATGTAACTGCCGCGAGCGCGGGAATCGGCAAGTGATGCGCCCAGCGTTTCACGGGCAGGTTCCGCAATGATTGAACCAACATAAAACACGCAAATTAGAGTGAACAGTTGTTGGAGGTTGTTAGCCAATCCCATCGGTAACATGGCGAGGGACATCAGGAATAAACCCGCCATCAGGCGCTGCTCGAGACGGAAGCGTTTTTCGCTCCAGCGCGCAATCGGGTAGAGCAGCGTTAAGGATAGTGCCGCTTCAATGGCATACATCCACTTCACGGCGGCAGGCGTACCGGCAATTTCGTTCACCATAATCGGCAGCATTAACATCACCTGCACCGCCAGCATGTAATATCCGGCCAGCGTTAACACATAAGTGATGAAACGTTTGTCACGCAGCACGCGCCCCATGCCTTCAAGCATTGGCGTGCGAATGGTAGAGAGTTTATAAGCTGGAAGCAGCCAGGCGTTGACCATCGCACAAATCACAAACATCACCGCGCCCGCACCGCACACCAGACGAAAATCGTATTGCAGCAGCCAACTGCCGAGCAGCGCCCCAATGACTGCTCCAGCGCTGTCTTGCATCATTAATATCGAGAAGAAACGGCCGCGTTGATGTGGACGCACCAGTTTGACGACAAGGGCTGCGCGCGGTGGGTCGAATAGTGTGCCGCCGATAGCGGAAATAAAACACGACAGCCACAAAACCCAGGGTTCATGAGCTATACCCATCAGCGCAAAACCAACGGCGCGCAGCAGCATTCCGGTGACAATCATCGGTTTGGCACCTAGCCGGTCGGCGATGGCACCACCGAAAATACCTAGCCCTTGTTGAGTAAGCTGACGCAGGCCCAGCGCAATGCCGACCATTAACGCCGCCCAACCCATTTGGTCGACAAAGCGAATGGAAATAAGAGGGAAAACCACGAAGAAGCCTAATACAACTAACATGTTATCGAGCAATAAGAAGTATTTACCCAGGCTCCTGGCCTGCGCTACCCGTGACATCTCCCCTCCAGGGAACTTAAAAGTGTGACAAACCTCTATTCTCCACTGCTCTCAGGTTTTTTGACAGGGCGTACGGCGACAATATTTTTTTATCAATCCGGCGCTTTGATTTAACTCGTTAATCGAAAAAAGTATGACCGGATGAGAAATCTGCATGTTGTTGTTTTCCTTCCATCGCAAGGGGCAGGTATAGTAATTACGTTGGCTCAAAAATACGTGGGATGTGAGGAGTAGGGTGAACATGTTTGGCTACCGCAGTAACGTGCCGAAAGTACGCTTAACAACGGACCGCATGGTGGTGCGTCTGGTGTACGAGCGAGATGCCTGGCGTCTGGCAGATTATTACGCCGAAAACCGTCAGTTCCTGAAACCCTGGGAACCCATTCGTGATGACAGCCATTGCTATCCTTCCGGCTGGCAAGCGCGGCTTGGCATGATTAGCGAAATGCATAAAACCGGTAGCGCTTATTACTTTGCGCTGCTCGATCCAGAAGAGAAAGAGATCCTTGGCGTTGCCAACTTCTCCAACGTAGTACGGGGCTCATTTCATGCCTGCTATCTCGGCTACTCACTTGGTGAGAAATGGCAAGGGCAGGGAATGATGTTTGAAGCACTGACCACGGCTATTCGCTATATGCAGCGTAGCCAGCATATCCATCGCATCATGGCGAACTACATGCCGCATAACCAGCGCAGTGGCGATCTGCTCGCTCGCCTTGGTTTTGAAAAAGAAGGCTATGCCAAAGAGTATTTACTGATTGATGGCGTGTGGCGGGATCATGTTTTGACCGCGCTAACCACCAAAGAATGGACCCCTGGCCGTTAAGGACAAGAAATGAAATATCAGTTAACTGCGGTTGAAGCGCGAGTGGTGGGTAGCTTGATGGAAAAGCAGGTGACCACTCCCGAACAGTATCCGATGTCGGTCAACGGTGTGGTGACGGCATGTAACCAGAAGACCAACCGCGAGCCGGTGATGGATCTGAAAGAGCATGATGTTCAGGAAACGTTGGATACTCTGGTCAAACGCCATTTTTTGCGCACCGTCAGCGGGTTTGGCAATCGCGTAACGAAATATGAGCAACGTTTCTGTAATTCAGAGTTTGGTGACCTTAAACTTTCTGCGGCAGAAGTTGCGGTGGTCACTGCCTTACTGCTACGTGGCGCCCAAACGCCAGGAGAATTGCGCACCCGCTCCGGAAGAATGTTTGAATTCAGCGATATGGCGCAGGTAGAAGCGACCCTTGAACATCTCGCGAATCGCGAAGACGGCCCTTTTGTGGTGCGTTTACCGCGCGAACCAGGCAAACGCGAAAGCCGCTATATGCATCTTTTCAGCGGAGAGGTTGATGCGTCCCAGGTAACAGCGCAAGAAAGATGCGTTACACCTGCTGGTGATTTAACGGCGCGTGTCGAACAGCTCGAAAATGAAGTTGCCGATCTTAAGCAACGCCTGGATTCATTGCTCGCTCATCTCGGAGATTAATTGATGACTAAACTTCGAGTAGGCGTTGTCGGTTTAGGTGGCATTGCACAAAAAGCATGGTTACCCGTTCTGGGGGCCTCCAGCGACTGGACGCTTCAGGGGGCATTTTCCCCAACACAGGCGAAAGCGCAGAAAGTCTGTGACACCTGGCGTATCCCCTATATTCCTTCTATTGCTGAACTTGCGGCACAGTGTGATGCCGTGTTCGTTCACAGTGCGACCAGCAGCCATTACGCGGTAGTGAGCGAGTTATTGCAGGCAGGTGTCCATGTTTGTGTGGATAAGCCGCTTGCTGAAAACCTTGCCGATGCTGAACGCTTAGTGGAAATGGCACAGCGTCAAAAGCGTACGCTAATGGTTGGTTTTAACCGCCGTTTTTCACCGTTGTACCAAGATCTCAAAGCGACACTGGCGAATGGTTCATCAGTACGCATGGATAAACATCGAGCAGACAGCGTTGGGCCCAACGATCTGCGTTTTACCTTGCTTGATGATTATCTGCATGTGGTTGATACCGCACTGTGGCTGTCTGGCGGTGAAGCACAATTGCAAAGTGGAACCCTGTTGACCAACGACCAGGGGCAGATGCTTTTTGCTGAGCATCACTTTGCCCGGGGCAACCTACAAATCACCACCAGTATGCATCGTCGGGCGGGTAGCCAACGTGAGTGGGTTCAGGCGGTCACAGAGGGTGGTTTGTACGATGTTACAGATATGCGTGAATGGCGTGAAGAGTGCGGCAATGGCGTGGTGAATCGTCCAATTCCGGGCTGGCAAACCACACTCGAACAACGCGGTTTCGCTGGATGTGCGCGTCATTTCCTTGATTGTGTGGCAAATCAGACAGTTCCTGAAACCTCAGGTGAGCAGGCATTGATGGCCCAGCGCGTGGTCGAGAAACTGTGGCGCGATGCCATGAGCGAATAATGCGGTAACATCTGATAGTAGTAATTCGGCTGGGTATCGGTAGACTAAGCGCCTGATCGAAATGCCCTTAACAACGCCTGCCTTGCAGGCGTTGATGTTTGTGGAACCATATAATAAATGAATCTATTAAAATCGCTGGCAGCAGTCAGCTCGATGACGATGTTTTCTCGCGTGCTCGGATTTGCACGTGACGCCATTGTGGCAAGGGTTTTTGGGGCAGGGATGGCGACGGATGCCTTTTTTGTGGCATTCAAATTACCGAACCTTTTGCGCCGTATTTTCGCCGAAGGTGCATTTTCGCAGGCGTTCGTCCCGATTCTTGCTGAATACAAAAGTAAGCAAGGTGAAGACGCAACACGCGTGTTTGTCTCTTATGTTTCCGGACTGCTGACGCTGGCACTGGCGGTTGTTACTGTTATCGGGATGATTGCAGCACCGTGGGTTATTCTGGTCACAGCACCTGGCTTTGCGGATACTGCCGATAAATTCGCGCTCACCTCCAGCCTGCTACGAATTACTTTCCCGTATATTTTCCTGATCTCTCTGGCATCATTATGTGGGGCGATACTGAATACCTGGAACCGCTTCTCGGTCCCCGCGTTCGCGCCAACCTTCTTAAACCTCAGCATGATTGGCTTTGCACTCTTTGCCTCACCGCACTTTAACCCGCCGATTCTGGCGTTGGCGTGGGCGGTTACCGTTGGTGGTGTTTTGCAACTGGCGTATCAGTTACCGCATCTGAAAAAGATTGGCATGCTGGTTTTACCGCGTGTGAACTTGAAAGATGCAGGTGCAATGCGGGTGATTAAGCAGATGGGACCTGCGATTCTTGGCGTCTCCGTCAGCCAAATCTCATTAATCATCAACACCATTTTCGCCTCATTCCTCGCATCCGGCTCTGTGTCCTGGATGTACTACGCTGACCGTCTGATGGAATTCCCATCTGGTGTGCTTGGTGTGGCACTGGGTACCATTTTGCTGCCTTCACTGGCGAAAAGTTTTGCCAGCGGTAATCACGATGAATATTCACGCCTGATGGACTGGGGTTTACGTCTGTGTTTCCTGCTGGCGCTGCCAAGTGCGGTTGCATTGGGGATTCTGGCTAAGCCGCTCACCGTTTCACTGTTCCAGTACGGCAAGTTCACCGCTTTTGATGCCTCTATGACGCAACGTGCGCTGGTGGCTTATTCTGTCGGCTTGATGGGGTTGATCGTAGTGAAGGTGTTGGCGCCTGGTTTCTATTCGCGCCAGGACATCAAAACCCCGGTTAAAATCGCTATCGTGACGCTGATTTTGACCCAGGTAATGAATCTTGCGTTTATTGGCCCGCTCAAGCATGCAGGGTTGTCGTTGTCGATTGGTTTGGGGGCTTGCCTGAATGCCAGCCTGCTATACTGGCAACTGCGTAAACAGGATATTTTCCAACCTCAGCCGGGCTGGAGCGCATTCCTCTGGCGTCTGTTTGCTGGTGTCATTGTGATGGCGGCGGTTCTGCTTGGCGTGATGCACATTATGCCTGCCTGGGATCTGGGCACCATGCCGTACCGTTTACTGCGCTTAATGGCCGTTGTCGTGGCTGGTATCGCGGCTTATTTCGCAACGCTTACGGTGCTGGGATTCAGAGTGAAGGATTTTGCCCGACGCACAATGTAACGTGATGGCAATTTATCGTGCCGACACGTGCCAAAGGCATAGTCGGCACGCGCATTCTGCATTAAACTGCGCGCTGCAAAATTTGACTTATTGAACGATTAATTAGGCGGTAATAGCGATGCACGGGACAATCACAACCTGGTTTGAAGATAAAGGTTTCGGTTTTATCAAAGATGAAAACGGTGACAATCGTTATTTTCATGTGATTAAGGTCGCCAACCCTGAACTGATTAAGAAAGACGCATCAGTCACTTTCGAGCCAACGACCAACAATAAAGGCCTGTCGGCGTTTGCTGTGAAGGTTGAACCTGATAGCAAGTACATTTATATCGCAGGCGAGCGCATCAAAATCACGTCGATTAAATCCTTCCTGGTTTACAGCGAAGAAGTGCCTGCCGAAACCAAGATTGATAAAGAGAATGCGGTGCTGTCTGTGGGCGTATTGATGAATAGCATTCGTCCGAAGGCTGACCCGAAACAGGGTGAGATGCGTACCTTGAAAAAGCTGGCAGTGACCACTTTCCAGGGCACAACGTTGATCTTCTCTGAAGATGAAATTGATGTTGAAGCAACAATGAAGATTCTGAAGGGTCTTTAACGCGTTACCAGGGCGGTGCTTTGAAACCGCCCTTATTCTTTCTGGCACTAAATCGTTATTTTCTTCCCGCCGCGACTCACCGTCGTCGCCTGCCCATCAGCCCCATAAAGATTAGGTTCCTGATGCGGTTTGAGTACCGCCAGCGCTTGTTCATTACGCGCTAACTGATCCTCTAATAGCCAACCGTTATGCTGGTTGATATCACGTAAGTGCTGCGTTTTCTGCGTAATCGTCTGCCAACGCTGGCTAATATCCGTGCTGCTGGTGTTTTCGGCTTTCTGTGCGTCACGGCGAAGCTGTTCGAGATAATCCAGCGTCGCAAGTAACGAGCTTTTATCTTCGGTAATGCGCTGCAATGCACTGCCATTCACATGGCCTGCGGATAGTTGTTGCTGCTCGGCGTCCATCACCTCTTTAAGAGAGTTGAGCACCACAGTCATTTGATCCATCACTTCTAACAGACGATTCATGCAATTATTTACTCGATATATACCCGTCATACTTCAAGCTGCTGGTGCGTTGACTGCACCCGTGCGCCCCAGTCACATAGTTATCTATGCTCCTGGGGACTTACGGCCTGGTCGCCTTCCCGCCACTTAAATTATTTTGGGTATCGCTGAGAGCTTCCTGGATTAATGCATCGGCGATTTTGCCGGTATCCATTTTAAGCTCACCGTTGCGGATCGCCGTTTTGAGTGCTTCAACGCGTTCCATATTAATATCACCGCTGCCTGGCTGAATTAACTTAGCCTGCGCGTCACTGAGTGTCACATTGGTGCTGTTTGGCGTGGTACTTTTTTCCAGACGGCTCTTTTGAATCGGAGCTTCTGTTGTTTCACGTGGTTGTACGGTACTTACCGGCTTTAAAGGAGAAGTGCGATCAATGCTCATTATTCTATCCTCATCGAGGTGGCTCGCAGCATTTGAGCCTGCCAATATCTATCATCTGTTAACACACTATCGGCAGTCGCCGCAGAACCTTTATACCCTTCTTAATCACCCGTTGAATATTACAAGTTAATCAGAATATTCCCATCAACGTCGACTGTTCCGCTCACAATCTGACCAGAATCCATTCGTACCCGCGCATTCTGTGCGACAGCGGCATTGTTCAGTGCTTTACCTTCGCTATTCACACTAAAACCTTCACCTGCAGCCACCACCTGGACTCGTTGCCCGGCTTTGACTCGCCATGATTGACGCACCATCGACAGCATAATTGGCTGATTTGGTGCGATGTCGCGCAGAGTTACAGCATCATTTGCCTGGCGGATATCCAACATGGCACGCGGAGGGAGTTGATCCAATCTCCCGCGTTTAAGTTGTACCTGACTTTCATTAATGACACTGCCACGTGGTAGCGCCTGGGCTGCAACGACGTAATTTCCAATAGCCTGCACTTCTGCCTGAATAAATCGTTTGGTATCACCACATCGTGCTAACACGCTCACGGTTCCCCAAAGGCGACCATTACCCGGCATTGAAAAATCGGGAAGCGGGCAGGAGGGTAATTGTGCATCGGGTGTTTTCACTTTTACCGATACTTCATCGCTTATGCCCGCCAGACGTTGCTGAAAAAACTGGTTCAAAGGTGCATCCAGAATACTGGCAAATGCCGGTGGGCATGCCAGTAAAAGCGCAATCGTGCTCCAGGTTTTCAGACCGTTCATAACGTCTCTCCTTGTTCAGGTTGCAGTGATTTTAACCGCACTCGGAATTGATCAAGGCGACAAATAGCGACGCATTTTGTGTCTATTCCAACGATAACGCACGCGTAAGGGGCTTTAAGCTGTCGGACAAATCCTAATTATGCGGAGGGAACATGCTAGACAAACTGGATGCCGCGCTGCGATTTCAGCAAGAAGCGATAAATTTGCGCGCCCAGCGTCAGGAAATTCTGGCAGGGAATATCGCTAATGCCGATACCCCAGGTTATCAGGCTCGCGATATTGATTTTGCCAGTGAAATGAAAAAAGTGATGGACAGAGGACGTGTTGAAGGCAGCGGTGTCTCGCTTGCTCTTACCTCTTCGCGCCATATTCCGGCACAAACTCAAACTGTCCCACAGCTTGATCTCCTCTACCGCATTCCTGACCAACCATCTATGGATGGTAACACCGTCGACATGGACCGCGAACGTACACAATTTGCCGATAACAGCCTGAAATACCAGTCAGACCTGACGGTTCTCGGCGGCCAAATCAAGGGCATGATGTCTGTGCTGCAACAGGGTGGCTAATAGATGGCTTTACTGAATATTTTTGATATTGCCGGTTCAGCGATGGCCGCGCAGTCCAAGCGTATGAACGTGGCGGCGAGTAACCTGGCTAACGCCGACAGCGTCACTGGCCCGGATGGTCAACCGTACCGTGCCAGGCAAGTTATTTTCCAGGTGGATGCAGCACCGGGTGCTGAAACCGGTGGTGTGAAAGTGACGGGTGTTGAAGAGAGCCAGGCTCCGGACAAGCTGGTCTTTCAGCCGGGTAACCCGCTCGCTGACGCTAAAGGTTACGTGCGGATGCCAAACGTTGATGTGGTAGGTGAGATGGTCAACAGCATGTCTGCCTCCCGTAGCTACCAGGCAAATGTGGAAGTACTCAACACGGTGAAAAGCATGATGTTGAAAACCCTGACTCTTGGTCAGTAAAGGAGTGACTGATGGGCATAGCCGTTAATATGAACGACACCACGACCAGTGGTGTTAATACTTTATCGGGAAATAGCAGCATTACCGGGAACAATGCTGCCGATCTTCAAAGTAGTTTCCTGACCCTGCTGGTTGCGCAGCTCAAAAACCAGGACCCGACCAACCCTCTGCAAAATAACGAACTGACTACGCAGCTTGCGCAAATCAGTACCGTGAGCGGTATTGAAAAACTCAACACCACGCTCGGTTCAGTGTCAGGCCAGTTAAACAATAACCAGTCAGTTCAGGCAAGCGCCCTGATTGGTCATGGCGTGATGATCCCTGGTTCTAAAATTCTGGCAGGCAAAGAGGCGACCACGCCGTTTGGTGTGGAGCTGCAACAAGCCGCCGATAAAGTTACCGCAACGATCACCGATAACACCGGCAAAGTGGTACGCACGCTCGATATTGGTGGTCTAAGCGCAGGCGTTCATACCTTTACCTGGGATGGGACGATGACGGACGGTTCGACGGCGCCAGACGGTGCTTATAACGTCGCTATCAATGCCACCAATGGTGGGACACAGCTGGTTGCTCAGCCGCTCAATTTTGCGATGGTCAACGGTGTGACACTCAGTAATGGCAAGACCTTGCTCGACCTCGGTACTTACGGCACCTCCACTCTCGACGACATCAGGCAGATTATTTAAGCCTATAACCCTTTGCAGGAGTAAGACATGGCCTTTTCTCAAGCGGTCAGCGGCCTGAATGCCGCCGCCACCAACCTGGACGTAATTGGTAACAACATTGCCAACTCCGCCACCTATGGCTTTAAGTCCGGCAGCGTATCTTTCGCTGACATGTTTGCAGGTTCTAAAGTGGGTCTGGGCGTTAAAGTCGCAGGCATCACGCAGGACTTTGGCGACGGTACTACGACCAACACCGGGCGTGGCCTGGATGTGGCGATTAGCCAGAATGGTTTCTTCCGTATGGTGGACACTAACGGTTCGGTCTATTACAGCCGCAACGGTCAGTTCAAACTGGATCAAAACCGCAACCTGGTGAACATGCAGGGTATGCAACTGACGGGTTATCCGGCAACCGGCACACCGCCAACGATTCAGGAAGGGGCAAACCCGGTAGGGCTTTCAATTCCGAATACTTTGATGGCGGCGAAAATCACTACCACGGCCTCAATGCAGATTAACCTGAACTCTACTGATAAGGTGCCCGCCAACGCGAAGTTTGATCCAGCAGATTCAGAGAGTTACAACAAAAAAGGCTCAATCACTGTCTATGACAGCCAGGGTAACTCCCATGATATGAACGTCTTCTTTGTGAAGTCTTCTACGGCAAATACCTGGGATGTTTATACCCAGGACAGCAGCGTTGCGGGGAGCCCGATTCAAAAAGGGACATCTCTGGAGTTCAGTAGTAGTGGTGTCTTAACCAAAGGTACCGCTAGCGATTTTAAGACTGAGGCTATTAATGGTGCAACGCCTGCGACATTCAATCTCAGCTTCCTCAACTCCATGCAGCAAAACACCGGCTCCAACAACATCGTTGCCGCGAACCAGAATGGCTACAAGCCAGGCGATTTGGTGAGCTATCAGATCAATGAAGATGGAACCGTAGTCGGTAACTACTCCAACGAACAAAACCAATTGCTCGGGCAGATTGTGTTGTCCAACTTTGCCAACCCGGAAGGCTTGTCCTCTGAGGGTAACAACGTCTGGGCGGCGACCAATGCTTCAGGTGTTGCGCTGTTGGGTACGGCAGGTTCAGGTAACTTCGGTACGCTGACTAACGGTGCGCTGGAAGCCTCAAACGTCGATCTGAGTAAAGAACTGGTCAATATGATTGTCGCACAGCGCAATTACCAATCTAACGCGCAGACCATCAAAACCCAGGACCAGATTCTTAACACCCTGGTTAACCTGCGCTAAGCACTGACGGGAAAGCTTAATGGATCACGCAATTTATACCGCCATGGGCGCGGCCAGTCAGACGCTGAATCAACAAGCGGTGACGGCCAGCAACCTGGCGAATGCTTCAACTCCCGGCTTTCGTGCACAGCTAACGGCTTTGCGCGCAGTTCCGGTGGAAGGGCTTTCTTTGCCAACGCGTACGCTGGTGACCGCGTCAACGCCTGGCGCTGATATGTCCCAAGGTCAGCTTGATTACACCCAACGCCCGCTGGATGTTGCCCTGCAACAAGATGGCTGGCTGGCGGTACAAAGTGCTGATGGTACAGAAGCTTATACCCGTAACGGCAATATGCAGGTGAGTCCTGCCGGGCAACTGACCATCGGCGGGCAACCGGTGATGGGGGAAGGTGGCCCGATTGCTGTTCCTCAAGGCGCACAGCTAACTATCGCGGCTGATGGCACCATTTCTGCACTTAACGCGGGTGACCAGCCTAATACGGTAGCACCGATTGGCCGCCTGAAACTGGTGAAAGCTACCGGTACAGAAGTTGTACGTGGCGATGATGGATTTTTCCGTTTGAGCCCGGCTGCCCAAGCCACGCGCGGTGCGACTTTACAAGCCGATGCCAGCATCTCTTTGATGCCTGGCGTACTGGAAGGCAGTAACGTTAAACCGGTTGAAGCCATGGCGGACATGATTTCCAACGCCCGTCGTTTTGAAATGCAGATGAAGATTATTTCGAGCGTGGATGAAAACGAGCAACGGGCCAACCAACTGCTGTCGATGACGTGATAATCAGCCGCGAAACTAACAGGAATTCAAAATGATCAGTTCTTTATGGATCGCCAAAACCGGTCTTGATGCCCAGCAAACCAACATGGATGTGATTGCCAACAACCTGGCAAACGTCTCCACCAATGGTTTTAAGCGTCAGCGTGCTGTGTTTGAAGATCTTCTTTACCAGACTATTCGCCAGCCTGGTGCGCAATCTTCTGAGCAAACCACGTTGCCGTCAGGTTTGCAGATTGGTACGGGTGTGCGTCCGGTCGCCACTGAGCGTCTGCATAGCCAGGGTAACCTTTCTCAGACTAACAACAGTAAAGATGTGGCTATCAAAGGTCAGGGTTTCTTCCAGGTACAACTGCCGGATGGAACCAGTGCCTACACGCGCGATGGTTCATTCCAGGTTGATCAAAACGGCCAACTGGTGACGGCGGGTGGTTTCCAGGTTCAGCCAGCAATCACCATTCCTGCTAACGCCCTGACGATTACCGTTGGACGTGACGGCATCGTGAGTGTGACTCAGCAGGGTCAGGCGCAACCCGTGCAGGTAGGCCAGCTTAACTTGACCACCTTTATGAACGACACGGGTCTGGAAAGCCTGGGTGAAAACCTCTATGCCGAAACCCAGTCCTCCGGAACGCCTAATGAAAGTACTCCGGGGCTTAACGGCGCGGGGCTTTTGTACCAGGGGTATGTTGAAACCTCTAACGTGAACGTGGCAGAAGAGCTGGTGAATATGATCCAGGTTCAGCGCGCTTACGAAATCAACAGTAAAGCCGTTTCTACCACCGATCAGATGCTGCAAAAACTGACGCAACTGTAAGGCGTTTGCCGGTGTGCAGTTTTGCACCGGCTGTCTTTATCTGAATGACCTGAAGATGAAAGCAATGCAAAACCCAATGGTTCTCCGTCCTATCGTGATGTGTCTGGTGCTCGCCTCAACGGGCTGCGCGCTGATACCAACTAAACCGCTGGTGGAAGGGGCGACAACGGCCCAGCCAGTGCCAGGCCCTGCGCCTATCGTCAATGGTTCAATTTTCCAGACGGCGCAACCGGTGAACTATGGGTATCAACCTTTGTTCGAAGACCGCCGTCCAAGGAATGTCGGCGATACCTTGACTATTCAGCTCCAGGAAAATGTCAGTGCCAGCAAAAGCTCGTCGGCTAATGCCAGCCGTGATGGCAAAACAAACTTTGGCTTTGACGTAACGCCTCGTTATCTCGAGGGGCTATTCGGCAACGATCGCGCGTCAGTGGATGCCTCTGGCGGCAACAGTTTCAACGGTAAAGGTGGGGCAAACGCCAGTAATACCTTTAGTGGAACCTTAACCGTGACGGTGGATCAGGTACTGGCAAACGGCAACCTGCACGTCGTGGGTGAAAAACAGATAGCCATTAACCAGGGCACCGAATTTATTCGTTTCTCCGGCGTGGTGAATCCTCGCACTATTAGCGGCTCCAATACCGTGCCGTCTACGCAAGTGGCGGATGCACGCATCGAATATGTCGGTAACGGCTATATCAACGAAGCGCAGAATATGGGTTGGTTGCAACGCTTCTTCCTTAATTTATCGCCGATGTAAGCGAGGAAACTCATGACCAAATATTTATTCGGATTGCTGATTCTGGTGGCAACCTTTGCGCAAGCCGACCGTATCCGCGACCTGACAACGGTTCAGGGCGTGCGTGAAAACTCCCTGATTGGTTACGGTCTGGTGGTTGGGCTCGATGGCACAGGCGACCAAACCACACAAACACCGTTCACTACCCAGACACTTAACAACATGCTTTCGCAGTTGGGGATCACCGTTCCGGCGGGCACCAACATGCAGCTTAAAAACGTCGCAGCGGTAATGGTGACGGCAAAATACCCAGCATTTGCACGATCCGGGCAGAATATTGATGTGGTGGTTTCATCCATGGGTAACGCCAAAAGCCTGCGTGGTGGCACCTTGCTGATGACGCCGATGAAAGGTGTTGATAACCAGGTTTATGCGCTCGCGCAGGGTAACATTCTGGTAGGCGGTGCCGGGGCTTCAGCGGGCGGCAGCAGCGTTCAGGTTAACCAGCTTAACGGCGGTCGTATCACAAACGGTGCGGTTATCGAACGTGAGTTGCCGGGCACTTTTGGCACCGGGAATATGATTAGCCTGCAACTTAACAACGATGATTTCACTCTTGCGCAGCAGATAACTGACACCATCAACCGCTCACGTGGTTTTGGCAGTGCTTCAGCTTTAGATGCGCGCACTATTCAGATTCGTGTACCAAGCGGTAACAGTTCGCAAGTGCGTTTGTTGGCTGATATTCAGAACCTTGAAGTCAACATGCCTGCGCAGGACGCGAAAGTGATTATCAACTCACGTACCGGCTCGGTGGTGATGAACCAGGAAGTGACACTTGACACTTGTGCTGTGGCGCAGGGTAACTTGTCTGTAACGGTTAACCGTTCAGCACAGGTAAGCCAGCCGGATACGCCATTTGGTGGCGGCCAAACAGTTGTGACGCCGCAAACCCAAATCGATCTGCGTCAGAACGGTGGTGCGCTGCAACGGGTTAACGCCAGTGCCAATCTGAATAATGTGGTTCGTGCACTGAATACGCTGGGTGCTTCACCAATGGAATTGATGTCGATTCTGCAATCGATGCAAACCGCGGGATGTCTGCGTGCCAAAGTGGAAATCATCTGATGCTTAACGATACCCAGTCACTGGCGAATGCTGCATGGGATGCTAACTCTCTTAACGAGCTAAAAGCGAAAACCGGGCAAGACCCAAAGGGCAACATGAAATCGGTTGCTCGCCAGGTGGAAGGGATGTTCGTGCAGATGATGCTGAAAAGCATGCGTGAGGCTCTGCCAAAAGATGGCTTGTTTAGCAGCGAGCAGACACGCATGTACACCAGCATCTATGACCAGCAAATTGCGCAGCAGCTAAGCTCCAAAGGGCTTGGTCTGGCCGATATGATGGTGGAGCAAATGGGCGGTAATGCCGACCCATCGGAAGATGCTGGCAAAGTGCCGATGAAGTTTGATCTGCAAACTGTGACCAGTTTCCAGAACCAGGCGTTAACGCAAATGGTGCGCCAGGCCATTCCAAAAGCACCTTCTAACGAAGAACCGCTGACGGGTGACAGCAAAGACTTCCTGGCGCAGCTTTCTTTACCAGCAAGGCTTGCCAGTGAACAGAGCGGTATTCCGCATCACTTGATTCTGGCGCAGGCTGCGCTGGAGTCAGGGTGGGGTCAGCGGCAGATTCTTACTGAGAAAGGTGAGCCGAGTTTTAACTTGTTTGGCGTGAAGGCGTCGGGAAGTTGGAAAGGCCCGACGACGGAAATCACCACTACTGAGTATGAAAATGGTGAAGCGAAAAAGGTGAAAGCGAAATTCCGTGTCTATAGCTCTTACCTCGAAGCACTTTCTGATTACGTCGGTTTGCTGACGCGCAACCCGCGATACGCCGCAGTCACTAACGCCAATACCGCAGAACAGGGTGCACAGGCATTGCAGAATGCCGGTTACGCAACCGACCCGAACTATGCCCGTAAGCTGACGGGCATGATTCAACAGATGAAGGCGATGGGTGAGAAGGTCGCAAAAGCTTATAGCAATGACTTATCCAATTTATTCTGAAGCTCATCATACTTCGAGCCGCAGGTGCGTTGGCTGCACTCACAAACCCCAGTCACTTACTTTATGTAAGTTCCTGGGGATTTGCTCCCTTGCCACCTTCCTGCAACTCGAATTATTTAGAGCTAACACCTCAAGTGTTGCCAGACGCTGCCGATACTTACCAACAGGAATCGTGATTAACGCGCTAAGGAAATTTCATGTCCAGTAGCCTGATTAACAGTGCCATGAGTGGCCTGGGTGCTGCCCAGGCGGCACTGAATACTGTCAGTAACAACATTTCTAACTATAACGTCACAGGCTATACCCGCCAGACTACCGTGTTGTCGCAGTCGCAAAGTACGTTTGGCGCAGGTGGCTGGATTGGTAATGGCGTGCAAGTCAGCGGTGTGCAACGTGAATATGATGCGTTCATCACTAATCAACTGCGTGCGGCACAAACGCAAAGCAGTGGTCTGAATACTCAGTACCAACAGATGTCTAAAATTGACAATATTCTGTCTGGCACTACAAATACCCTCGCAACAACCATGCAGAGCTTCTTTAGCGGCTTGCAGACTCTGGTTAGTAACTCCGAAGACCCGGCGGCACGCCAGGCTCTGCTTGGCAATGCCAACGGTCTGGTAAACCAGTTTAAGGTGACCGATCAGTATCTACGCGACCAGGATAAGCAGGTGAATACCAGCATCCAGAGCAGCGTGGAGCAAATCAACAATTACGCCAGCCAGATTGCCAATCTGAATAACCAGATTTCGCGTCTGACGGGTGTGGGCGCAGGTGCAGCACCGAACGATCTGCTCGATCAGCGCGACCAACTGGTTAGCGAGTTAAACCAGATTGTCGGTGTTGAAGTCAGTGTTCAGGATGGCGGTACTTATAACGTCTCCATCGCGAATGGTTTGTCCCTGGTGCAGGGTGATAAAGCCAATAAACTGGCGGCAGTCCCTTCCAGTGCTGACCCTTCACGCACTACTGTTGCGTATGTTGACCCAGTTTCCGGCACTAAGGAAATCCCGGAAAACCAATTGAGCAGCGGCACGCTGGGCGGCGTGTTGACCTTCCGTTCTCAAGACCTTGATAGCGCTCGCAACCGCCTGGGGCAACTGGCTCTGACATTTGCCGATGCGATAAATCAACAACATGGCAAAGGGGTTGATGCCAATGGTGATGCTGGCGGCAAGTTCTTTTCAATCGGTGGGCCGACAGCCTGGGGGAATGCCAACAATGTCGCTAAAGATACCTCGCTTAAAGTAAGCATGACGAACAGCTCGGAAGTGCAGGCCAGCGACTACAAAGTGGTCTATGACGGCAAGGACTGGCAAGTCACGCGCCTGGCGGATAATAAGCAATTCAAAGCCACGCTCTCCACTGATGGCAAAAGCATGAGCTTTGATGGTCTGAAACTTGATATTAGCGGTACGGCGCCGAGCGAAAATGACAGCTTCATAGTTAAACCTGTTTCTGACGCTGTTGTGAACATGGGCGTGCTGATTACCGACGAAAGTATGCTGGCCCTGGCGGGTGACCCTAATGGTGGCACTGGCAATACCAGCGGTGGTGCAAGCGACAACCGTAATGCCCAGGCAATGCTGGATTTGCAAAGTGGCAAAATCGTTAACGGTAACAAATCGTTTAACGATGCGTATGCGAGCCTTGTAAGCGATGTTGGCAACAAAACCAGCACGCTGAAAGTCACCAGCACCACACAAAACAACGTGGTCACGCAGTTGAGTAACCAACAGCAGTCTATCTCTGGCGTCAATCTCGACGAAGAGTACGGTAACTTGCAGCGTTTCCAACAATATTACCTGGCCAATGCCCAGGTACTACAGACGGCATCAACTCTGTTTGATGCGTTACTGTCCATTCGTTAATTAAGGAATCTGGCGTATGCGTATCAGTACCGCAATGATGTACCAACAGAACATGCGCGGCATAACTAACTCGCAAAGTGAGTGGTTGCGTTATGGCGAGCAGATGTCGACCGGTAAGCGAGTTACTAAACCTTCTGACGATCCGATTGCTGCATCGCAGGCCGTAGTGCTGTCTCAGGCTCAGGCACAAAACAGCCAGTATGCGTTGGCGCGTACCTTTGCAACTCAAAAGATTTCGCTGGAAGAAAACGTGTTAGGGCAGGTGACAACAGCTATCCAGTCAGCACAAGAAAGAATCGTTAACGCCGGTAACGGTACGTTAAGCGATGACGACCGTGCATCACTGGCGACAGATCTGGAAGGTATTCGCAATCAGATATTGAATCTTGCCAACAGTACTGATGGCAACGGGCGCTATATTTTTGCGGGTTACAAAACGGATTCGGCACCGTTTAGCGGTGGGGCCAACAGCATCACTTATACCGGTGGTAGTACATCGGTAACTCAGTCTGTAGACGCATCTCGCACCATGACCGTAGGGCATCTCGGCTCAGAGATTTTCGAGTCACTGACCAGTAATGCGGTGCCTGAACCGGGTACTGGTAAGTCTGAGAAGAGTCTTTTCAATATGCTTGACTCAGCTATTGCGACGCTGAGAACTCCAACAGAAGGTCTGGATGACACTCAGAAAGCTGACTTGGGCGCGGCTATTGATAAAACCAACCGTGGGTTGAGAAACTCCCTCAATAACGTGCTGACTGTGCGTGCTGAACTCGGTACGCAACTGAACGAGTTGGATAAGCTTGATGAGTTAGGTAGCGATCGCGCGTTGGGTCAGGCTCAGCAAATGAGTGATTTGGTTGATGTGGACTGGAACTCAGCAATCTCTTCTTATGTGATGCAGCAGGCAGCCCTTCAGGCCTCTTATAAAGCTTTCAGCGATATGCAAGGGATGTCCTTGTTCCAGCTAAACAAATAAGCTTTAACATTTTGGGTGTGCCATGAAACTGGGCACGCTTTATATGCCCGCTTCTGCACCCCAGAGTGGGCTTTTTTTTTGCCTAAAAATAGAGGGTAAGGGGGGGCGCTGGCAATTTCCCTATGAATAGACAAATTGCTTTTGTAGGTAGGATCCGGGTTGCTACATGACAGCACACGCAGAAATAAAAAAGCCGACCAGAGTCCTGGTCGGCTTTTTAGCAACGCTTAGCGATTAGTCAGTGCTTTGCGGGCGTGTTGCTGGTGCTGCTGCCTGATGAGTTGCACTGCTACCACCGGCAGAACCGCGACCACTAAAGTCATAAGTTGGGCGTACCCAATCACTTTGACGTGGTGATTCTGGCGCATATTCCGGTGCTGGAGCACGAGTCATCGGTGCCGTCGCATGCTTAACGGCGTGAGCAACTACGGCTACTTCTGCAGGGGCTGCTTTCACCTCTGGCACAGTTTTAGCGGCAGTTTCTGCAACAGCTGCTTCTTGAGTAACAGAAGTTTGCACTTCAACCACTTCGACTGGTTTTGTTTCTTCAACCGGAGCCACTGGCACAGTTTCTGCAACAACAACAACCGGCGCTTCCTGAGCCACTTCAGCGGCCTGCTGCGGATGAGTTTCTACAATTACTTCATCTTGTGCAGGTGCAACTTCGTCAATCACTTGTTCAGCGACAACGTCATCTTCAGAAGCAATCAGGTGTGGCTGCTCGCTAACTGGCGTTGCAATCACTTCCGGATGTGTCGTTTCAACATGTGCAGTCTCAACAACTGGTTGTGAAATAATCACTTCTGGAACTTCTTGCTCGTGAGAGACGAAGACCGGGGTACGGTCAACGTTGTCGTACTGCGACTCTTCTTGCGAACGGGCAACCGGATAGCTAATCCAGGCTTTACCAGAGGCCAGTTCAGGAGAAGCACATGCTACGGTCAACGGCATTGGCGACTGTGCTGGGTAACGCTCATCACGGTAACGACGACGACGCTGGCCACTAACACGTAAATGACGTGGAGAGCGGCGAGAACGGCGCGGCATACCGTTAGAGTCGTTACGTGAATCGTTGTTGTCTTCTTGCTCAACAACTGGCTTCTCGATAACGGCTGGTAACGGGATAGTTGCCAGTTTAGTGTGGGTAACTGGTGCTGCAACTGTTTCAGCGATTTCAGGGGTAGCCACAATTTCAACAGCAGAATCTTGAGCTGATTCGAATCGAACTTTTTGGCTCAGCTGACGCTGTTTACGACGAGGCATAACCTGGACGCGTTCTTCCTGCTCAGTCTCGACTTCAACTTCTACAGTTTCATCACGTTGCAGAACTTTAACTTCTTGCTGCGCCTGACGCTTGTCATCGCTACGACGACGGTTGCGCTCACGACGTGGTTGCTGCTCGTCGCGTGCTTTTGGCTTCTCAATTTCTTCAGCAACTGCAGGGCGGTTTTCACGCACTTCAGTATTTTGCTGCTGACCCTGACGGCGATTACGGCGGTTGTCGTCGCGGTCGCGGTTTTCACGCGGCTCGCGGTTGTCACGATTTTCGCTGCGATTTTCTCCACGGCCTTCGCCACGATTATCACGATCGCGGTTATTACGATCGCCACGGTCGTTACGGTCACGACGGTTATTCTGGCGACGGTTATTACGGCGATCCTGATTTTGACGTTGGCCTTCAGTCTCAGCAGGTTTTGCTTCCTGAACTTCTTTGCTTTCAGTAGTTGGTTCACCTGCAAACAGGTTTTTCAACGCACCGAAGAAGCGGCTAAGCAAGCCAGGCTGCTCTGTTGTTGCTACTTTCGCAGCTACTGGTTTAGTCACTGGAGTTTGCACCGCAGTTGCTGCGGGAGCTGACTCAGGCGGAGCTAGCGGCACTTCAGGCATCACGAAGGTTGCCAGTGCAGGTTGCTCAGGACGTTTACGCTCTGCGTACTCTTCTTCAGACGGCACAGCCATCTCTTCTTCATACCGCTTCGGCAGCATGTAGCTCAGAGTTTTGCTTTCTTCGCCTTTACGTACGCGCAATACGGAATAGTGTGGAGTTTCCATCTGATCGTTAGGAACGATGATAGCTTTCACACCGCCCTGACGGGTTTCAATCGCGCTCACCGCATCACGTTTTTCGTTCAGCAGGTAAGAGGCAATGGGTACTGGAACAATCGCGTGAACTTCCTGGGTATTCTCTTTCAGCGCTTCTTCTTCAATCAGACGCAGAATGGAGAGTGCCATAGATTCGTTGTCACGTACCGTACCTGTTCCGCTACAACGCGGGCAGACGTGGTGGCTGGACTCGCCCAGAGAAGGGGAGAGACGCTGACGGGACATTTCCAGCAAGCCAAAGCGTGAAATATGGCTAATCTGGATACGAGCACGGTCCTGACGTACCGCTTCGCGCAGACGGTTTTCTACCGCGCGCTGGTGGCGCACAGGCGTCATGTCGATGAAGTCGATAACAATCAGGCCACCGAGGTCACGCAAGCGCAGTTGGCGCGCGATTTCATCAGCAGCTTCAAGGTTGGTATTGAACGCCGTTTCTTCGATATCGCCGCCGCGAGTTGCGCGCGCGGAGTTGATGTCGATGGCGGTTAATGCTTCGGTGGAGTCGATAACAATCGAGCCGCCGGAAGGCAGGCGAACTTCACGCTGGAAAGCGGATTCAATCTGCGATTCAATTTGATAGTGGCTAAACAGCGGGATTTCACCGGTGTAGAGCTTAATTTTGCTGCTGAAATCAGGACGACCCAACGCACCGATATGCTGGCGAGCCAGTTCGAGCACTTTCGGGTTATCGATAAGAATTTCACCGATATCCTGACGCAGATAATCACGGAAAGCACGGACGATAACGTTACTTTCCTGATGGATAAGGAATGGAGCCGGGCGATTTTCTGCCGCTTTTTGAATGGCTTCCCAATGCTTCAGACGGAAACTTAAGTCCCATTGCAGTGCTTCGGCGGATTTGCCCACGCCAGCTGTACGTACAATCAGACCCATGCCATCTGGCAGTTCAAGAGAAGACAGTGCTTCTTTCAGTTCGGTACGATCGTCACCTTCAATGCGGCGGGAAATACCACCAGCACGTGGGTTGTTAGGCATCAGTACCAAATAACTACCTGCCAGGCTAATAAAGGTGGTTAAGGCTGCGCCTTTATTACCACGTTCTTCTTTATCAATCTGGACGATCACTTCCTGGCCTTCGCGCAGAACATCTTTGATGTTTGGACGACCATGTGATGAATAATTAGACGGGAAATATTCGCGGGCAATTTCTTTTAAAGGAAGGAAACCATGACGTTCCGCGCCGTAATCTACAAATGCCGCTTCCAGACTTGGTTCAATACGGGTGATTTTACCTTTATAGATGTTGGCTTTTTTCTGTTCGTGTCCAGGACTTTCAATATCCAGATCGTACAGGCGCTGCCCATCTACAAGGGCGACACGCAACTCTTCTTGCTGAGTCGCGTTTATTAGCATTCTTTTCATCGTAACTTACTCATTATTCTTACATTGGTGACAGAGCTACGGGCATGGTGACGCTGACCGGGAGTGAACCGATGGCCTCGTGACTAAACGCATTAAGTCGCCAACCTCACGGTTGTCGCTTGCTGAGAGGCGCAAAGTGTCGGTAGCCTGTATTTCATACGGAAATACAGCGCAATTATCGTGGGAATAACCTTAGAAAATTTCTTAAGAGTTGATTCCATTTTACCGGTCAGGCTGCAACCCGCAGCCCGCTAACTGCCTGAAAGTACAATACGTCTTACGCCATTGCTGCGTGGATGAACATTCAGGCAAAACTGGTAATTCCGCAAAATTCCTTGTTCTAACAAGTATCAACACGGAAAACCGCAACATTATTCCATTGCTAACCTTATTATAGCAAGATGACTTTTGCCTTTGATGCCTCGTTTCTTACAGTTTTTTAACTCACTTTTTCGCTGTGCGTCGCAGAAATTTGAAAAAGGAGAGTCAGGCGACTTAAAACCAGGCAATTTCTCAGTTAAGCACATAAAAATGAGTGGCGCTATGCGCGCACGCTATTTAGAATCGCCGACCATGAAAACTCAGACACCTTCAGTACAAATCGTTGCCATTTCGTCCGACGAAGCCGGGCAGCGTATCGATAACTTTTTGCTCTCGCGCTTAAAAGGCGTACCGAAAAGTATGATTTATCGCATTTTGCGTAAAGGCGAGGTGCGCGTGAATAAAAAACGCATCAAGCCTGAATATAAAATTCAGGATGGTGACGAAATCCGTATTCCACCAGTTCGCGTTGCTGAACGTGAAGAAGAGGCGGTTTCCCCGCATCTGCAAAAAGTGGCGGCATTGACCGATGCGATTCTCTATGAAGACGACCACATTCTGGTACTAAATAAGCCATCGGGCACAGCAGTTCACGGCGGCTCCGGTTTAAGCTTTGGTGTGATTGAGGGTTTGCGTGCGTTACGCCCTGAAGCGCGTTTCCTCGAATTGGTTCACCGTCTGGACCGTGATACTTCCGGGATTTTGCTGGTTGCGAAGAAACGTTCTGCATTACGTTCGTTACACGAGCAACTGCGTGAAAAAGGAATGCAGAAGGATTACCTGGCGTTAGTTCGGGGCCAATGGCAATCGCATGTGAAAGCTGTGCAGGCTCCGTTGATTAAGAATATTTTGCAAAGCGGTGAGCGCATTGTGCGCGTAAATAGCGAAGGGAAACCTTCAGAGACGCGTTTTAAAGTGGAAGAACGTTACGAGTTTGCCACACTTGTGCGTTGTAGCCCGATTACCGGGCGAACTCACCAGATTCGTGTGCACACGCTTCACGCAGGTCACCCGATTGCGTTTGACGATCGTTATGGCGATCGTGAATTTGATAAGCAACTCGCAGGAACGGGTCTGAATCGCTTGTTCTTGCACGCTGCGGCCTTGCGCTTCACTCATCCTAACACCGGTGAAATTATGCGAGTTGAAGCGCCGCTGGATGAGAAACTAAAGCGTTGTCTTACTGTATTGCGTAACAACGCGCGCTAGTTGTTGCTGCCAGGGTGGAGCTATCCACCCTTGGCCACTTATATCAGCAGCGGATTGACACCTTCGTTGCGCAGCATTTCACCCAAGCTAATAAGCGGCAGGCCCACCAGGGTATTGGGATCTTTTCCTGAAAGCCGCTCAAACAATGTAATGCCCAAGCCTTCACTCTTAAAACTTCCGGCACATTGCAACGGCTGTTCTTTACGCACGTAATTGCGGATTTCTTGCTCACTCAGATGACGAAAATGCACATCAAAGGGTTCGCAAATCACCTGTAAATTCCCTGCGGAGGAATTATAAAGTGCAAGGCCGGTATAAAAAGTAACAATACTGTTGCGCGCAATCAGCAATTGTTCGACTGCTTTTTCTTCTGTGTGCGGCTTGCCGACGATGTTCCCTTCTAAAACGCAGACCTGATCTGAGCCGATAATCAAATGATTTGGGTACTCCGGGCTCAACGCCTGTGCTTTGGCTTGCGCCAGTCGCATGACGAGATGACGAGCATCCTCACCGGGAATTGGCGTTTCATCGACCTGTGGGGCCGCGGTGATAAAGGGCATGCCGAGCTTTTCAAGCAGCTCTCGACGGTATGGCGAAGTTGAGGCCAGAACAATTTGCGTCATATTTTTTTCATTAATGATAGCGATCCGAGAAAAGGCATTTTAAACTATGCCACCGCAATGTGTGCGAATAAGTAGAAAAGGCACTGTTTACAGGCTTTTTCTTTGACTCTATGACGTTACAAAGTTAATATGCGCGCCCTATGCAAAAAGTAAAATTACCCCTGACTCTCGATCCGGTTCGCACGGCTCAAAAACGCCTTGATTACACGGGTGTTTACACCCCTATTCAGGTGGAGCGTGTCGCCGAGTTTGTAGTCAGTGTAGACAGTGATGTGGAATGCGATATGTCATTTGCCATCGATAACCAACGCCTCGCAGTTCTTACTGGTGATGCGAAAGTTTCGGTAACATTGGCGTGTCAGCGTTGCGGAAAGCCATTTGCCCATCAGGTTTACACACAGTATTGTTTTAGCCCGATCGTCAAAGACGAGCAGGCTGAAGCACTCCCGGAAGGATATGAACCAGTTCAGGTCAACGAATTTGGTGAAATCGATCTTCTGGCGTTGGTTGAAGATGAAATTATCCTCTCCTTGCCAGTTGTTCCGGTGCATGATTCTGAACACTGTGAAGTGTCCGAGGCGGACATGGTATTTGGCAAACTGCCTTCCGAGGCGGAGAAACCAAACCCATTTGCCGTATTAGCCAGTTTAAAGCATAAGTAATTAAGGAGTAAGGTCCATGGCCGTACAACAGAATAAACCAACCCGTTCTAAACGTGGCATGCGTCGTTCCCATGACGCGCTGACCACAGCAGCAGTGTCCGTGGACAAAGTTTCTGGCGAAACTCATCTGCGTCACCACATCACCGCCGACGGTTTCTACCGCGGTCGCAAGGTTATCGCTAAGTAATTGGCGATACCTTGAGACGTCTAACCCTTGCGTTAGATGCCATGGGTGGGGACTTCGGTCCTTCCGTGACAGTGCCTGCAGCATTGCAGGCACTGGACTCTAACTCTCAGCTAAACCTTCTATTAGTCGGCGACCCCGACGCCATCACGCCATTACTTGCCAAAGCTGATTTTGAAAAACGCTCTCGTGCGCAGATAGTTCCTGCAGAGTCGGTTATTGCCAGTGATGCAAGACCATCGTATGCGATCCGAAATAGTCGCGGATCCTCGATGCGAGTGGCGCTTGAGTTAGTAAAAGAAGGGCGAGCAGAAGCTTGCGTCAGTGCAGGGAATACCGGTGCTCTGATGGGCCTGGCCAAACTATTGCTCAAACCGATTGAAGGGATTGAGCGCCCGGCGTTGATGACAGTATTGCCGCATCAGCAAAAAGGTAAAACAGTCGTGCTTGATCTTGGCGCGAATGTGGATTGTGACAGTAATATGCTGGTGCAATTTGCGATAATGGGTTCAGTGATGGCTGAGGAACTCCTCGGCATCAACTCTCCACGTGTCGCATTGCTGAACATCGGCGAAGAAGAGACGAAAGGTCTTGATAGCATTCGCGATGCTTCAGCTTTATTAAAAACAATGCCTTCTATCAACTATATTGGTTATCTTGAAGCGAACGAGTTGTTGACGGGAAAAACCGACGTGCTGGTCTGCGATGGTTTTGTCGGTAACGTCACCCTCAAGACGATGGAAGGGGTTGCAAGGATGTTCCTCTCGCTTTTGAAATCACAGGGCGAAGGGAAAAAAAGGTCGTGGTGGCTAATTATATTGAAGCATTGGTTACAAAAAAGCCTGACAAGGCGATTCAGTCACCTCAACCCCGACCAGTATAATGGCGCCTGTCTGTTAGGATTGCGCGGCACAGTGATTAAGAGTCACGGAGCGGCCAATCAGCGAGCGTTTGTTGTCGCGATAGAACAGGCAGTGCAGGCGGTGGTGCGGCAAGTCCCTACACGGATTGCTGCCCGCCTGGAATCTGTATTACCCAAGAGTGACTGACGTACATGTATACGAAGATTATTGGTACTGGTAGCTATCTGCCAGAACACGTGCGTACCAACGCCGACCTGGAAAAAATGGTGGATACTTCTGACGAGTGGATTGTCACCCGCACAGGTATTCGTGAACGTCGAATTGCTGGGCCAGATGAAACCGTTGCAACAATGGCTTTTGCTGCGGCTACGCGTGCGCTTGAAATGGCAGAAATCGATAAGTCTGAAATTGGGCTGATTATCGTTGCCACAACTTCTTCAACTCACGCTTTCCCAAGTGCTGCCTGCCAGGTACAGGCAATGTTAGGGATTAAAGGCTGCCCTGCATTTGATGTTGCAGCCGCTTGCGCAGGTTTTACCTACGCATTAAGCGTGGCAGACCAATATGTGAAATCCGGCGCAGTAAAAAAAGCGCTGGTTATTGGTTCTGATGTGCTGGCCCGTACTTGCGATCCTACCGATCGCGGCACAATTATTATTTTTGGTGATGGTGCAGGGGCGGTTGTACTGAGTGCTTCTGAAGAGCCTGGTATCATTTCAACCCACCTGCATGCTGACGGTAGCTATGGTGAACTGCTGACGCTACCGAATGTCGATCGCGTGAATCCTGAAAATTCGATTCACCTGTCGATGGCTGGTAATGAAGTCTTTAAAGTCGCAGTTACAGAGCTTGCGCACATTGTTGATGAAACCCTTGAGGCGAATAATCTGGATCGTTCCGATCTGGATTGGTTAGTTCCGCATCAGGCTAACCTGCGCATTATCAGCGCGACGGCCAAAAAACTCGGCATGTCACTCGATAATGTGGTCGTTACTCTTGATCGTCACGGTAATACCTCTGCAGCTTCTGTTCCGGCAGCGCTGGATGAAGCGGTACGCGACGGGCGGATTAAACGTGGCCAACTGGTATTGCTCGAAGCCTTCGGCGGCGGCTTTACCTGGGGTTCAGCACTGGTTCGTTTTTGATTATTAGGGATTTAACCATGACTCAATTTGCTTTTGTTTTTCCAGGGCAAGGTTCGCAAGCAGTTGGTATGCTGGCAGAAATCGCAGCAGCTAATCCTGTTGTTGAAGCAACCTTCCGTGAAGCTTCTGATGTGCTGGGCTATGATTTATGGGCGCTGACTCAACAAGGTCCGGCTGAAGAACTGAACAAAACCTGGCAAACTCAGCCAGCATTGCTGGCAGCCTCTGTCGCATTATGGCGTGTCTGGGAGCAGCTGGGTGGCAAAACCCCTGCAATGATGGCAGGACACAGCCTGGGCGAGTACTCTGCTCTGGTTTGTGCTGGCGTCATTGATTTCGCAGATGCGGTGCGTCTGGTTGAATTACGCGGCAAATTGATGCAAGAAGCGGTCCCAGCGGGCACAGGCGCAATGTATGCCATCATCGGTCTTGATGATGCGTCTATTGCAAAAGCCTGTGAAGAAGCAGCTCAGGGCGAAGTGGTTTCTCCGGTGAACTTTAACTCACCAGGTCAGGTTGTGATTGCGGGTAACAAAGACGCTGTAGAGCGTGCCGGTGCAGCTTGTAAAGCCGCTGGTGCAAAACGTGCTCTGCCACTGCCTGTTAGTGTGCCATCTCACTGTGCATTGATGAAACCTGCGGCAGATAAACTTGCCGTTGCGCTGGAA
This sequence comes from Buttiauxella cochleicola, assembly GCF_021282405.1. Classification (NCBI taxonomy): domain Bacteria; kingdom Pseudomonadati; phylum Pseudomonadota; class Gammaproteobacteria; order Enterobacterales; family Enterobacteriaceae; genus Buttiauxella; species Buttiauxella cochleicola. The sequence goes on along the minus strand of NZ_JAJSOU010000010.1, from coordinate 125,778 downwards.
GATATTACTTTCAATACTCCAGTTGTTCCGGTTGTGAACAACGTTGACGTGAAATGTGAAACCTCCCCGGAAGCTATTCGTAGTGCTCTGGTACGCCAGCTCTACAGCCCGGTACAGTGGACTAAATCAGTAGAATTTATGGCAGCGCAGGGTGTGACCCAGTTGCTGGAAGTAGGGCCTGGTAAGGTATTGACTGGCCTAACAAAACGTATTGTTGACACACTGACTGCATCGGCCATTAACGAGCCGGTAGCGATGTCAGCAGCGCTCGAGCAATAAGACGAGGAAAACCATGAGTTTTGAAGGAAAAATTGCGCTGGTAACCGGCGCAAGCCGCGGTATTGGCCGCGCAATCGCGGAAACCTTAGTGGCCCGTGGTGCGAAAGTTATCGGTACTGCTACCAGTGAAAGCGGTGCGCAGGCGATCAGTGACTATCTGGGCGATAACGGCAAAGGTTATATGCTTAATGTCACCGATCCAGCTTCTATCGAAGCTGTTTTAGGAAATATTCGCGCAGAATTTGGCGAAGTCGACATTCTGGTTAATAATGCCGGTATCACTCGTGATAACCTGTTAATGCGCATGAAAGATGACGAATGGAACGATATCATCGAAACCAATCTGTCATCAGTTTTCCGTCTGTCAAAAGCGGTAATGCGCGCTATGATGAAAAAGCGTCATGGTCGTATTATCACTATTGGTTCTGTGGTTGGTACCATGGGAAATGCTGGTCAGGCTAACTACGCTGCGGCGAAAGCGGGTCTGATCGGTTTCAGTAAATCTCTGGCACGTGAAGTTGCGTCACGAGGTATTACTGTAAACGTTGTTGCTCCGGGCTTTATTGAAACGGACATGACACGTGCGCTTTCTGATGAACAGCGTGCGGGTATACTGGCGGAAGTTCCAGCGGGTCGTTTAGGCGACGCAAAAGAAATCGCCAGTGCTGTTGCATTTTTAGCCTCTGACGAGGCGGGTTACATCTCTGGTGAGACCCTGCACGTCAATGGCGGAATGTACATGGTTTAACCGCAAGATAAAACTATTTGCGTTATTTGGGCGAATGCCCGCAAAATAGCGTAAAATCGTGGTATGACCTGCCGGGATTTAGTTGCATCTTTTTCAACATTTTATACACTACGAAAACCATCGCGAAAGCGAGTTTTGATAGGAAATTTAAGAGTATGAGCACTATCGAAGAACGCGTTAAGAAAATTATCGGCGAACAACTGGGCGTTAAGCAGGAAGAAGTTATCAACTCCGCTTCCTTCGTAGAGGACCTGGGCGCTGATTCTCTTGACACCGTTGAGCTGGTAATGGCTCTGGAAGAAGAGTTTGATACTGAGATTCCGGACGAAGAAGCTGAGAAAATCACCACCGTTCAGGCTGCCATTGATTACATCAACGGTCACCAAGCGTAAGTGAACATCTCCAGGCGGTCATTCGACCGCCTGAGTTTTATCTAAGTGTCCCACTAGTATTATTTTTTCCCTCCCTGGAGGACAAACGTGTCTAAGCGTCGTGTAGTTGTGACCGGACTGGGCATGTTGTCTCCTGTCGGCAATACCGTAGAGTCTACCTGGAAAGCTCTCCTTGCCGGTCAGAGTGGCATCAGCCTAATCGACCATTTCGATACTACCGCCTATGCAACGAAATTTGCTGGCTTAGTAAAGGATTTTAACTGTGACGACATCATTTCGCGCAAAGAACAGCGCAAAATGGATGCCTTCATTCAATATGGAATTGTTGCTGGCCACCAGGCCATGCTGGATTCTGGTCTGGAAGTAACGGAAGAGAATGCAATCCGTATCGGCGCCGCAATTGGTTCTGGTATTGGTGGTCTGGGTCTTATCGAAGAGAACCACTCCTCGTTGGTCAACGGTGGTCCACGTAAGATCAGCCCATTCTTTGTGCCGTCTACTATTGTGAATATGGTGGCAGGTCACCTGACCATTATGTTCGGCCTGCGTGGTCCAAGCATTTCCATTGCTACAGCGTGTACTTCTGGTGTGCATAACATCGGTCAGGCAGCGCGTATGATCGCTTATGGCGATGCAGACGCTATGCTGGCAGGTGGTGCAGAAAAAGCCAGTACTCCGTTGGGCGTGGGCGGCTTTGGTGCTGCGCGTGCGCTTTCTACCCGTAATGAAAACCCACAAGCGGCGAGCCGTCCGTGGGACAAAGATCGTGATGGCTTTGTACTGGGTGATGGTGCGGGCATGATGGTACTCGAAGAGTACGAACATGCTAAAAAACGTGGCGCGAAAATCTACGCAGAAGTCGTTGGTTTTGGTATGAGCAGCGATGCTTATCACATGACTTCTCCGCCAGAAAACGGCGCGGGTGCGGCACTGGCCATGGAAAATGCTCTGCGTGATGCAGGTCTGACTCCGGGCATGGTGGGCTATGTGAATGCGCATGGCACCTCAACACCTGCAGGCGATAAAGCTGAAACGCAAGCGGTTAAGACTATTTTTGGTGAAGATGCCTACCGTGTCCTGGTGAGCTCAACCAAGTCTATGACCGGTCACCTGTTAGGTGCTGCTGGAGCAGTAGAGTCAATCTTCTCTGTTCTTGCACTTCGTGACCAGGCTATTCCGCCAACCATTAACCTCGATAATCCTGATGAAGGGTGCGATTTGGACTTTGTCCCACATGAAGCGCGCCAGGTAACAGGAATGGAATACACTCTGTGTAACTCCTTCGGGTTTGGTGGTACAAACGGCTCGTTGATCTTTAAAAAGGTCTAACCTGCTAATAATAAAGGGCTCGCTTGCGGGCCCTTTATACATCTAAAGTTCCCCCCTCTTGCTGCAAATCCTCCACACTGGCACTCTTAATTCACGGAACATTGAGGAGCGATGATGTATTTAATCAATGGTGAGTTAACGGCAAATCTACCGGCGAACGATCGCGCAGTGCAGTTTGGCGATGGCTGTTTCACAACGGCACGGGTCAAAGACGGTAGCGTTCGGTTTTTAGCGCAGCACCTTGGGCGTTTAAAACAAGCCTGTGAAAAACTTCTTATCCCGTTTGTCGAATGGTCAGTGCTGGAAAGTGAAATGCAGCAGCTTGCATTGTCACAATCACAAGCCGTACTAAAAGTGATGATCACTCGTGGAAGCGGTGGGCGCGGTTACAGTGCAGCAAATTGCCAACATCCGACACGGTTACTCAGCGTTTCAGCTTACCCTTCGTTTTATCCACAATGGCGTGAGCAGGGGATTACCCTGGCATTAAGCCCCATTCGATTGGGCATCAATCCGCATCTTGCCGGAATTAAACACCTGAACCGGCTCGAGCAAGTGCTGATTCGTACGCATCTTGAACAGACGCAAGCCCAGGAAGCCCTGGTTCTTGACAGTGATGGGTGGCTTACGGAATGCTGTGCCGCTAATTTATTCTGGCGTAAAGGATCTCAGGTCTTTACCCCTTATATGGATAAATCTGGTGTAAACGGCACGATGCGCCAGCATATTATTGCCTGTCTTGCAGACTCACCCTGGCAAGTAACGCAAGTGCGGGAGCGTCCTGAAAGTCTGGCTCAAGCCGACGAGTTACTCATTTGCAATGCATTGATGCCGGTTGTCCCTGTGAACCAGGCTGAATTATGGCGATTTGAATCTCGCGAGCTTTATCAATTTTTAGCACCACTTTGTGAGTAACCGATTAACGATGAAAAAGATGCTACGTTTCTTTCTGCTGCTGTTAGTGGTATTTGGCGTGGCGGCAGGCGTTGGCTTATATAAAGTCCGTCAGCTCGCCAACAGCCATCTGACCATTGCGCAAGAAACCATTTTTACCCTTAAACCTGGAACCGGGCGCCTGGCGTTGGGTAAACAGCTTTATGATGAAAAGCTGCTAAACCGCCCGCGTGTATTCCAGTGGCTGCTTAAAGCTGAACCCGATCTCGCGAAATTTAAAGCGGGTACTTACCGCTTTACGCCGCAAATGACAGTGCGTGAGATGCTCAAACTGTTAGCGAGCGGCAAAGAAGCGCAGTTCCCTATTCGCTTTGTGGAAGGGACTCGCCTGAGTGACTGGCTTAAACAATTGCGTGAAGCGCCATACATTCAACACAAGCTTAAAGATGACAGCTATGCGACCGTCGCCGAGGCATTAAAATTCGAAAACCCGGAATGGGTTGAAGGCTGGTTTTTCCCTGACACCTGGCTGTACACCGCAAACACCACAGATATTGCCCTCTTAAAGCGTGCCCATGAGCGGATGCTCAAAGCGGTGCAGGTTGCCTGGGATGGTAAAAAAGAGGGGCTACCGTACAAAACGCAAAATGATTTGGTCACTATGGCCTCGATCATCGAGAAAGAAACGGCTGTTGCAGCAGAGCGCGATCAGGTCGCATCGGTGTTCATCAACCGTCTGCGTATTGGCATGCGTCTGCAAACTGACCCTACGGTAATTTACGGCATGGGTGAAAGCTACAACGGTAAGCTGTCACGTAAAGATCTTGAAACGCCTACACCGTATAATACTTATGTGATTAGCGGTATGCCGCCTGGGCCAATTGCGATTCCAGGCAATGCATCGCTACAGGCTGCCGCTCACCCTGCGAAAACGCCGTATCTCTATTTTGTCGCTGATGGAAAGGGCGGCCACACATTCAATACCAACCTTGCTGGCCATAACCAGGCTGTGCAGGTGTATATCAAAGCGCTGAAGGATAAGAATGGTCAGTAAATTTATCGTCATTGAAGGGCTCGAAGGAGCAGGGAAAACTAACGCGCACAATGTGGTAGTTGCGACTTTAAAAGAGCTGGGAGTAACCGATCTGGTGTTCACGCGTGAGCCCGGCGGTACCCCTCTTGCTGAGAGATTGCGCGAGCTGACGCTGAACAACAAAGGTATCGGTGATGAAATCGTTACTGATAAAGCCGAAGTGCTGATGTTCTACGCGGCACGTGTGCAACTGGTGGAAACGGTTATCAAACCGGCATTGTCACGTGGTGCCTGGGTGATAGGCGATCGCCATGATCTCTCTACTCAGGCTTATCAGGGCGGTGGTCGTTGCATCGATCAGGAATTACTGATGGCACTGCGTAACACCGTGCTTGGTGATTTTTACCCGGACCTGACGATTTATCTTGATGTCACGCCAGAAGTGGGTCTGACACGTGCGCGTGCGCGTGGCGAGCTAGACCGCATCGAACAGGAGTCTGTCGACTTCTTTAACCGCACCCGTGCGCGTTACCTTGAACTCGCAGCAGCCGACAGCCGTATTCATACGATTGATGCAACACAATCGCTGGATGAAGTGTCGCAAGACGTGCGTAACGCCGTACTTGAGTGGGCTAAGGGGCTGGTGTAATGAAATGGTATCCATGGTTACGCGCGCCGTTTGAGCAAATCCTCAGTCAGTATCAGGCCGGGCGTGGGCACCATGCATTACTGCTTCATTCATTGTCCGGTATGGGTGATGACGCGTTAATTTACGCACTCACCCGCTGGTTGATGTGCCAGAAACCACAAGGGAGTAAAAGCTGCGGCAAGTGTCGCAGTTGCCAGTTGATGCAGGCCGGTACGCACCCGGACAGCTATGTGGTTGCGCCGGAGAAGGGCAAATCAAGCCTTGGCATTGACGCTATCCGCGAAATTACTGAGAAGCTCTACAGTCATGCTCAGCAGGGCGGGGCAAAAGTCGTCTGGCTTGAAGATGCCGGACTGCTTACTGAAGCGGCCGCCAATGCGCTGTTAAAAACGCTTGAAGAGCCGCCAGCGAACACCTGGTTTTTCCTGGGTAGCCGCGAACCGGCTCGTTTACCCGCCACGCTCAGAAGCCGCTGCCTGTACTGGTATTTGACTCCACCGGATGAAAATTTTGCCCTTGCCTGGCTGGCACGGGAAATCACGCTTGATAACGCACAATTGCGTGCTGCGTTACGTTTAAGTTCTGGAGCACCAGCAGGCGCTTTGGCGTTGCTGCAACCCGAGCAGTGGAAACATCGGCAGTTGCTGTGTGACAAACTCAATGAGGCCTGTGCCACTAAAAACATGCTGGCGTTATTGCCCGCGTTAAATAGCGATGATGCAGCTGTCCGTGTTCACTGGTTATGCTCTCTTTTGGTTGATGCACTAAAATGGCAGCAAGGGGCTACAACTTGGTTGACCAATGATGACCAACACACATTGGTAGCAAACCTTGCCTCCAGCGCAACCCCTGCGATGCTACAAGCTATACTGCATAGTTGGTTTTCATGCCGTGAAACACTGTTAAGTGTTGTGGGTGTGAACCGAGAATTAATGCTGACTGAACAATTGCTCACCTGGGAGCGTTTAATGCAACCGGGTGCTGTCCTTCCTACCTTCCATCTTTAAAGAGTATTTGTATGTTCCTGGTTGACTCACATTGCCATCTTGATGGCCTCGATTATCAATCCCTACACAAAAGCGTCGATGATGTCCTGGAAAAAGCTGCCGCGCGCGATGTGAAGTTCTGCCTTGCAGTTGCGACGACGCTAGAAGGTTATCGCGATATGCGTCAGTTGGTGGGCGAGCGCCAGAACGTAGCTTATTCGTGTGGTGTACACCCGCTAAACCAGGCCGAAGAATATGATGTTGAAGAACTTCGCCGCCTGGCCGCAGATCCGGGTGTGGTGGCAATGGGGGAGACCGGGTTGGATTATTTCTATACTCCGGAAACCAAGCCACGCCAGCAGGAATCATTCCGCCATCACATTCAGATTGGCCGCGAGCTTAACAAACCAGTGATTGTTCATACCCGTGATGCTCGTGCCGATACCCTGGCCATTCTGCGCGAAGAGAAAGTGACAGACTGCGGTGGGGTACTACACTGTTTTACGGAAGATAGAGAAACTGCTGGAAAATTGCTCGACATGGGCTTTTACATCTCTTTCTCCGGCATTGTGACCTTCCGCAATGCTGAACAACTCAGGGATGCGGCGCGTTATGTGCCACTGGATCGCATACTGGTGGAGACTGATTCACCTTATCTTGCGCCAGTACCGCACCGCGGCAAGGAAAACCAACCGGCAATGACGCGCGATGTAGCGGAATATATGGCGGTACTGAAAGGTGTTTCACTTGAGGAGTTGGCCGTTGCGACGACAAAAAACTTCGCCACTTTGTTCCATATTCCTGACTCCCGCTTGCAATCCGCATGATAAATCAGACTTATTTTAAAGCTCGTAATTAATTATCTAAGCGAGTAAAGTTCACCGCCATAAAAATGGCGGTGAAGGCTGTTTTTGTAACATTCAGATACGCATAATGTAAACTTATGAAAGTTTTTCACTGGGCTGTTTGAGAAACGTGATAGCCGTCAAACAAACTTTCTTCGATTTATTTTACTCTGCGTAATAAATCAAAAGGCACTTAGATGCCTGTTAATGGGCTGGATCTCCCCCCAGACCGATGCGCATAACGCGTAAAAAAAAGCACAAATACTCAGGAGCACTCTCAATTATGTTTAAGAATGCATTTGCTAACCTGCAAAAGGTGGGTAAATCGCTGATGTTGCCAGTATCCGTACTGCCTATCGCAGGTATCCTGCTGGGCGTCGGTTCTGCAAACTTCAGCTGGCTGCCAGCAGTGGTTTCTCATGTTATGGCGGAAGCGGGCGGTTCAGTATTCGCCAACATGCCGCTTATCTTTGCTATCGGTGTGGCGTTAGGCTTCACGAATAACGATGGCGTTTCTGCGCTGGCTGCTGTAGTCGCTTACGGCATCATGGTTAAAACCATGGCAGTTGTTGCACCGTTGGTTCTGCATCTTCCTGCAGAAGAGATCACCGCAAAACACCTGGCTGATACCGGTGTTCTGGGCGGGATCATCGCGGGTGCGATCGCGGCCTACATGTTTAACCGTTTCTACCGTATCAAGCTGCCTGAGTATCTGGGCTTCTTCGCCGGTAAACGTTTCGTGCCGATCATCTCTGGTCTGGCTGCGATCTTCATGGGCGTTGTGCTGTCCTTCATCTGGCCTCCAATCGGTACGGCTATCCAGACCTTCTCTCAGTGGGCTGCATACCAGAACCCGGTTGTTGCGTTTGGTATCTACGGCTTCATCGAGCGCTGCCTGGTACCATTCGGTCTGCACCACATCTGGAACGTTCCATTCCAGATGCAAATTGGTGAATACACCAACGCTGCAGGTCAGGTATTCCACGGCGATATCCCACGTTATATGGCAGGTGACCCAACTGCGGGCAAACTGTCTGGTGGCTTCCTGTTTAAAATGTACGGTCTGCCTGCTGCGGCTATCGCAATCTGGCACTCAGCTAAACCTGAGAACCGTGCAAAAGTCGGCGGTATCATGATCTCCGCTGCGTTGACCTCGTTCCTGACCGGTATTACCGAGCCAATCGAGTTCTCCTTCATGTTCGTCGCTCCAATCCTGTACCTCATCCACGCGGTGCTGGCAGGCCTGGCGTTCCCAATCTGTATCCTGCTGGGTATGCGTGACGGTACTTCGTTCTCACACGGTCTGATTGACTTCATCGTGCTGAGCGGTAACAGCAGCAAATTGTGGCTGTTCCCAATCGTTGGCTTGTGCTACGCGGCTGTGTACTACACCGTGTTCCGTGTGCTGATTAAAGCGCTGGACCTGAAAACTCCAGGTCGTGAAGACGCAACTTCAGAGACTACGACCACTTCCACAAGCGAAATGGCACCAGCTCTGGTTAGCGCTTTCGGCGGTAAAGAAAACATCACTAACCTGGATGCGTGTATTACCCGTCTGCGTGTTAGCGTGGCCGACATTTCTAAAGTCGACCAGGCTGGCCTGAAGAAATTGGGTGCAGCAGGTGTAGTTGTAGCTGGTTCAGGTGTTCAGGCAATCTTCGGTACTAAATCCGATAACCTGAAAACTGAAATGGATGAGTGGATCCGTAACAGCTAAGAAGTCGTTGGGGAGAACTGAGGGAGGCCATTGGCCTCCCTTTTTTATTGCCATCACATAGCCGTCATATTTCAAGTCGCAGGGGTGTTGGCTGCGTTCTCTCACCCCGGTCACTTACTTTAGTAAGCTCCGGGGATTCGTTCTCTTGCCGCCTACCTGCAATCTGAATTATTTAGGCAATATTGTGGAAATTAATTTGCTTTGTAGGGCGGATAACTTGCGTCATCCGCCATGGAGAAGACTAGAAAGCGTAATTAGCGCTTACAGAGAAGTTGCGTGGTGCGCCGTAGACGATGGAACGGCTGTCGATGTTGGTGTCGTAAGTTTTATCGAACAGGTTATCGAGGTTCGCCTGCATGGAGAATGCTTTTGTAACCTGATAACGGGCAAACAAATCAACCAACGCATAACTGCCTTGTTCCGAACGGAAAGTACCACCCGGTACTGGAACATCCGCCCACACATGATCTTGCCAGTTAACACCACCACCCACTGTTAGCTCGCGCAGTGTCGGGATGCGGTAACTGGTGAACAATTTAACTGAAGTGCGAGGCAGGTTAGGGTTAACCGCTTTACCATCGCTGTCTTCTGCAACATAGCGTGTTGCACCAAATGTCATCTGCCAGTCATCAGTCAGCGCGCCGTTGATCTCAAACTCCACACCTTTACTTACGGTACCATCAGCTTCACGGTAGGCTGTCTCACCGTTGCTGTCTGGAATTACCATGCCGGTCGATTGCGCGAGGTTATCTTGCTCAATACGGAAGATGGCAAGAGACGTGGTCAGGCGGCTATTCATCCAGTCTGATTTCACACCTGCTTCATAGTTATTACCGGTGATGGGGGTGAGGTAGTTGCCTTGCTCATCGCGTTCGGTTTGCGGCTTAAAGACTGAGGTATAGCTTGCGTAAGTTGACCAGTCATCATTGATATCAAACACCACACCGGCGTAAGGCGAGGTGTTATTTTTTTCAAGTTCCTGGGTCAGGGTATGCAGGTTGTATTTGGTATAACGTGCGCCGAGGATCACGTGCAAAGGGTCGGCTAGAGTAATACGAGTCGCCATATAAGCAGACTTCTGGCGAACCGTATCTTCCTGAGCGAGACTCAACGGCGTCCAGTTGGTTTCCGGGAAGTTACCGTCATAGTCATTGTAATTACCTAGCTGGGTATCGCTGATATTTTCCCAGGAGCTGTAATAGGTGTTGTTCTGTTTGGTATAGCTGGTGCCAATCATTAGTTCATGCTGGCGGCCAAAGAGCTCATAAGAGCCATTGGCAAAGGTATCGAGAGCATCAACTTTGCGTTTACCTGTGTTGTAACCCGTGCCACCCACATAGGGGTAGGATGCGCCATATGGGCTAACCATCATGCCGCTGTTCTTATCTACCAGTCCATCCAGGTAAAGCTGCTTACTCTCGAGGTCCATTTCCGTGTGCGTACCGTTCACCGTGAGCTGCCAGTCATTGCCCAACTTTTGCTTCAGAGTGACGAAGGTGCGCTGCGATTCTTTGTCGTTGTAAGCCCATTCAGGGGCCGTGCTGTAACTGCGATCCGGATCAGTTTTGCTGCCATCGGTGTTCCAGCGCGGAATGCCACCCCAGGTCGGGCTGTTAACGTTGGTTTCCTGATAGTCATAACCGACTGAGAAACTGGTGGCCTCGGTCAAATCCGCATCGAGCACACCATAGAAGAATTTTTTCTTCTGATTGTAGCGGTCAAGCCAACTGTCGTTATCCTGGTAACCTGCAACCATGCGGCCGCGAACATTACCGTTGTCGGTCAGTGGCGTAGACATATCAGCAACATAGCGCTGTTTATTCCAGCTTCCATACTCTGCCGAAACGTTGGTCTGGAATTCACGGCTATCGGCATGTTTACGTACCATATTGACGGCGGCTGAAGGGTTACCGGAACCGGTCATCAGGCCATTAGCACCACGGACAACTTCAATCTGCTGATACATCGCGGTATCGGTCAGGGCGTCGCCCAGGTTCCAGCGCGATTCAAACAGCGTTGGGATACCATCGACCATGTAGTTGTCTATTAAAAATCCGCGCGAGTAGAAGTTGCTACGGTCGGAGTCGGCAACACTTTCGGATATACCCGTGGTGTTTCTCAGTACATCGCCCAGTGACTCCAGATTCTGGTCCTGCATGCGCTGTTCGCTGATGATGCTAACGGACTGCGGAATATCACGCGGTACCAGCAACATTTTCGTCCCGCTGGTGGTGGTTTTAACACTGTAATCCTTATCTTCTATATCGGGTGTATTGGACACCGAGTTTTCGACAACCAGCGTTTCTTCTGCATTTTGAGTGGCGGAGAAAGCGGTAGAAGGAAGGAGTGCGAAAGCAATACAGGATGCCAGCATAGAAATAGCGCTGGCAGGTGCGCGCTGCCCATCCCTGGTAGAAATGGTTAAAGACATCTTAAAACCCTTATGAATTGTTGGAGGTTGTGTCTCAGTGCCAAAGGAGTCCGGTCACGGAGTACATTGATTGTTTGCGATTTTACATATGTCATACGAATGAAAATGCAAATGAGAAATATACTCATTCATTGATAGGCTGTAAACATATGTTACAGCCCAAATGAAATATCGTTTTAATCACGAGAAGTGCAGGGTTTACGAAAGATCTGAGAAGCTGGTTGCCCAAAGAGTGATAAAGAAATAATGGGTTAAGGTTGAAAGAGCACGAGTAACTCGCTCATACTCTTACGTTATGCCTTTAAGCCTGTGCGCGCAGTGGCTTAAACGAGCAAATAGCCAGCAATTAATGAATAAAGGTAACGTCATGGCCGAAGAAACTATTTTCAGTAAAATTATTCGCCGCGAAATTCCGGCAGATATCGTTTATCAAGATGAGTTAGTTACTGCATTCCGTGACATATCTCCGCAGGCTCCAACCCACATCCTCATTATTCCGAACATACTGATCCCAACAGTGAACGATGTCACTGCCGAGCATGAATTGGCGCTGGGGCGCATGTTGACCGTTGCTGCAAAAATTGCTGAGCAAGAAGGGATTGCTGAAGATGGCTATCGTCTGATCATGAACTGTAATCGTCATGGCGGGCAGGAAGTCTATCATATCCACATGCATCTGCTGGGCGGTCGCGTGTTGGGGCCGATGTTGGCGCATAAAGGATAAGTTGATGAAAAATAACCCGCTGTTAATGCTATTAGCCGTCGTTGTGATGGCAGGGTGTAGCTCTAAACCTGCTATCCCTGTCAACGATGGGCAAACGCTGGTCATGGAGGCATCTGTGCTGGCGGCGGGAGTCAGTGCTGAAAAGCCTGAAATTTCAACTGACAAGGGCGCCACTGTTTCTCGCAGCCAGCTATATAATGAACAGTCTAACCCAGTCATCATCAACTATCGTTTCTATTGGTATGACGAAAAGGGTCTTGAGATTCATCCTCTCGAGCAGCCGCGTACGATTACGTTACCAGCGAAATCAAGCGTTTCGGTGTCATCCATAGCCAGTTATCCAGACGCACATAAAGTTCGTCTTTCTCTCTCTTTGTAAGGGGTGAATTTTGATTAAGGGAATCTATCGTTATCTGGTTATTCTCGCTGCGGCGATGATTTTATCCGGGTGTATTAACCGTGGTGAAGCGCCTGCACCTGTGGAAGAAGTAAAACCTGTTCCGCAGCAACCAGTAGAGCCGCAACCAACTGTTCCAACAGTGCCAACTGTACCCACTCAGCCAGGCCCGATTGAACAACCACAGCCAACCATTCCTGCGACACCAAAAGTGCGCAGCTACGATTGGGGCAGCACCATGCAGCCGATGGTTGGAAAAATGCTGCAAGCCGATGGTGTGACAGCTGGTGGAGTCTTACTGGTGGACAGCGTAAATAACCACACTAATGGTTCACTGCAAACCAGCAAAGCGACAGAAGCACTACGTGGTGCGCTGGAAAACAATGCCAAATTTACCCTTGTTTCAGCACAACAGCTTTCGCTGGCGAAACAGCAATTAGGGCTATCACCGCAAGACAGCCTTGGATCGCGCAGTAAAGCGATTGGCATTGCCCGTAATGTTGGCGCGCAATACGTGCTCTACAGCAACGCCAGCGGTAATGTGAACGCCCCGACGCTGAAAATGCAGTTGATGTTGGTACAAACTGGCGAAATTATCTGGTCAGGAAGCGGTGCTGTACAACAAACTCAATAATTCGACACTGCAACGTGTGATTGAGAAATACCTTCCGGCGGCTCAGGCCGCCGGTTGCTTTTCTCATCTTCAGGGATTAAGCGGCGGCAGTCTGCATTTCACCCTTGGTAGGAAAGAGTATGTTGCCCGGCATCAGCTTGCGGCGCCAATGCCTGGGGTTTCTCTCAGCAGGCAATATCGGGCACTGAGGCGTATTCCGACCGGAATAGGGCCTCAGCCCGTTTGTCTGGCAGAAGGCTGGCTTATTGTTGAATGGCTGAATGGGGAGGTGAAATCGGAACTCCCCTCACTGCAAGCGCTCACTTCATTGCTGTATGATTTGCATCGTCAACACTGTTTTGGCTGGCGAATCAGTCTGTTGCCATTGCTTGAGCATTATTGGAAAAATGCCGCATCAGAACGAAGAAGTTTGCTCTGGTTGCGGTTGTTGAAACAAATGAAGCGGCAGGGTGAACCGAAGCCACTGCGTCTGGCACCACTGCATATGGATGTGCATGCCGGAAATCTGGTAAATCAGCCGGACGGTATCAAGCTTATCGACTGGGAATATGCCGGTGATGGGGATGTGGCACTAGAGTTGGCGGCAATCACGCTGGCTAGTAACGTTGATAGTGAGCGGTTGCTTCATGCTTACGCGCAGTTAAGCCATATTCCGCCAGAGGCGTTAGCCCGACAGGTCGCACGTTGGCAACCTTGGGTCATCATGCTGATGGCATCCTGGTATGAATGCCGTTGGTCGCAAACGCAGGATAGAACATTTATAACTCTTGCAGACGAGGCCTGGAGCCAGCTGCGGGATAAGAATTGATAAAGAGAGGTTGATGTGGGTCCGGTAATGTTAGATGTGGCAGGCTTTGAGCTGGATGCCGAAGAGCGTGAAATTCTAAAACATCCACTGGTCGGTGGGCTGATTCTGTTTACCCGCAACTATCACGATCCCGAGCAACTGCGTGAACTGGTGCGTCAAATTCGCGAGGCTTCCCGCAATCGTCTGGTGGTTGCCGTTGACCAGGAAGGCGGTCGTGTTCAGCGTTTTCGTGAAGGTTTTACCCTTCTACCGGCGGCCCAATCTTTTGCTGCGTTACATGGGCTTGAGCAGGGCGGCAAACTGGCTCAGGAAGCAGGCTGGTTGATGGCGAGCGAGATGATCGCTATGGATATCGACATCAGCTTCGCGCCAGTGCTGGATATCGGCCATATCAGTGCCGCCATTGGCGAGCGTTCGTATCATGAAGATCCGCGCAAAGCATTGGCTATGGCGACACGTTTTATTGAAGGCATGCATGCTGCAGGCATGAAAACTACCGGCAAACACTTCCCGGGGCATGGTGCGGTTACTGCCGACTCTCATAAAGAAACGCCGCGTGACCCGCGTGATGAAGCGCTTATCCGCGAACACGATATGCAGATTTTCCGTACGCTTATCACCGATAACAAACTTGATGCCATTATGCCTGCACACGTTATCTACACTGACGTTGACCCACTTCCGGCGAGTGGTTCCCCACACTGGCTGAAAACCGTGTTACGTGGTGAGCTTGGCTTTAATGGCGTTATCTTCTCTGACGACTTGTCGATGGAAGGGGCGGCGATTATGGGCAGCTATGCGGAACGTGGCCAGGCGTCACTGAATGCAGGTTGCGATATGATCCTGGTCTGCAATAATCGTAATGGTGCAGTGAGCGTGTTAGATAACCTGTCTCCGGTCAAAGCAGAGCGTGTTACAGGTTTGTATCATAAAGGTTCATTTACCCGTCAGGAGCTGATGTCATCAGCGCGCTGGAAGGCAGCAAACCAGCAACTTGAGGCGCTGCATGAGCAGTGGCAAGCCCACAAGGCGGGTCTTTAACTCCTCAGGCCAGAAGGCCTGAATTCGTGTGGTGAGGATGGATGTAATGATTATCTATTTACACGGTTTCGACTCTAACAGTCCTGGTAACCATGAAAAGGTTTTGCAACTCCAGTTTATCGACCCGGACGTGCGGCTTATCAGCTACAGCACGCGGCATCCGAAACACGACATGCAGCATCTACTCAAAGAAGTCGACAAGATGCTGCAACTGAGTGCCGATGAGCGCCCACTGATTTGTGGCGTAGGGCTTGGCGGTTTCTGGGCGGAACGCATCGGTTTCTTGTGCGATATTCGTCAAGTGATCTTTAACCCGAATTTGTTCCCGCAAGAGAACATGGAAGGGAAAATAGACCGTCCTGAAGAGTACACCGACATTTCGACTAAGTGCGTGCAAAACTTCCGCGAGAAAAATCGCGATCGTTGCCTGGCGATTTTGTCGCGTAATGACGAAGCGCTGGATAATGCCCGTGCCGCAGAATTACTGCATCATTATTATGAAATTGTATGGGATCAGGAACAGACCCATAAATTCAAAAATATCTCACCACATTTGCAACGTATAAAAGCTTTCAAAACCCTCGGCTAACCGGGGCTTAAAGGCGTGAAAATGAAAGGGTCAGCCATGTGCTGGCCCTTTTTGTTTATCTTTTCGGCATAAAAATTTGATGCACATCAATTTTGGTATGACCAATACACCATCCATGTTATTCTTTGGTCACATTAGTGAGTTTGTTTAGGTAACTTGTTGTTAATTAAATGCTATTTACATAACCTTTCATTAACAATTGGTTAATATTTTAAGGGGGTCACTTTGACTACGCCATTAAGAAAGATTGTCATTGTCGGTGGTGGTGCTGGCGGACTTGAACTGGCCACACAGTTAGGTAAAAAACTGGGTCGTGGAAAGAAAGCGAAGGTTACGCTTATCGACCGTAACCACAGCCATTTATGGAAACCGCTGCTGCACGAAGTGGCAACTGGTTCACTGGATGAAGGTGTGGACGCGCTTAGCTATCTGGCTCATGCCCGTAACCATCACTTCCAGTTCCAGCTTGGTTCAGTGGTTGATATCAACCGTGAAAGCAAAACGCTGACGCTGTCAGAACTGCGTGACGACAAAGGCGAGTTGCTGGTTCCTGAACGCAAAATCCCTTACGACACGCTGGTGATGGCGCTGGGTAGTACTTCCAACGACTTCAACACGCCGGGCGTGAAAGATAACTGTATCTTCCTCGATAACCCGCATCAGGCGCGTCGTTTCCACTCTGAAATGCTGAATTTGTTCCTCAAGTATTCTGCAAATCTGGGTGCCAGTGGCAAAGTGAATATTGCTATCGTGGGTGGCGGGGCAACTGGTGTTGAGCTGTCTGCCGAACTGCATAACGCAGTGAAACAGCTGCATAGCTACGGCTACAAAGGCCTGACGAACGAAGCGCTAAATGTAACGCTGGTGGAAGCTGGTGAACGTATTCTGCCTGCGCTGCCACCACGTATTTCAGCAGCGGCTCACAGCGAGTTGACTAAACTGGGCGTGCGTGTTCTGACGCAAACCATGGTGACTTCTGCGGATGCTGGTGGACTCAATACCAAAGATGGCGAATATATCGCAGCAGATCTGATGGTTTGGGCTGCAGGTATCAAAGCACCAGACTTTATGAAAGATATCGGTGGTCTTGAGACTAACCGTATCAATCAACTGGTGACTGAGCCTACGCTGCAAACCACCCGCGACCCTGATATTTTCGCGATTGGTGACTGTGCATCCTGCGCACGTCCTGAAGGCGGCTTTGTGCCTCCACGTGCACAAGCGGCCCACCAGATGGCCTCATTGGTTCTGACCAATATTCTGGCGCAGATGAAAGATAAACCGCTGAAGTCCTATGTTTATAAGGATCACGGTTCACTGGTGTCGCTGTCTAAGTTCTCAACTGTTGGCAGCCTGATGGGTAACCTGATGCGAGGCTCGATGATGGTAGAAGGGCGTATGGCACGTTTCGTCTATATCTCGCTTTACCGTATGCATCAGGTCGCACTGCATGGCTACTTCAAAACTGGCTTGATGATGCTGGTAGGTAGTATTAACCGCGTGATTCGTCCGCGCCTGAAACTGCACTAATCGCGATTAAGATTGATATTCAAACCCGGCCTTGAGCCGGGTTTTTTATACATGGCAGCATAAAAATCCATAAATGAACATTTCATGCTTAGGATTTCTCTCAAACACATAGTTTCAGCCTATGAATCCGCATTTTTCATCCGTTGTCTGATTTGTGGAAAGCCTCCTTTGGCTGCAAAATTGTAAGCAATTGCACAATCAGGAGGATGTCCTGTGAATAAATCAATGTTAGCGGGTATAGGTATCGGTGTGGCCGCAGCACTGGGTGTGGCAGCGGTTGCCAGCATGAATGTTTTTGACCGTGGCCCTCAGTTCGCACAGGTGGTGTCAGCGACACCAATTAAGGAAACGGTAAAAACGCCACGCCAGGAATGCCGTAACGTTACCACCACTCATCGGCGTCCGGTTCAGGATGAAAACCGTCTGCTCGGTTCCGCGTTGGGTGCGGTTGCTGGCGGCGTGATTGGCCATCAGTTTGGTGGCGGGCGTGGTAAAGATGTTGCAACGGTGGCCGGTGCATTAGGTGGTGGTTACGCGGGTAACCAGGTTCAGGGCGCAATGCAAGACCGCGACACCTACACAACTAGCCAGCAGAAATGCAAAACCGTCTATGACAAATCAGAGAAAATGATCGGTTATGACGTAACTTATCGCATTGGCGATCAGCAGGGCAAAATTCGTATGGATAAAGACCCTGGTACGCAGATTCCGCTCAATGACAATGGCCAGTTAGTTTTAAACAAAATCTAACTGTTTTAAATTGATCGCTAAACGCCCGGTTCATTAATGAACCGGGCGTTTTAGTTACGATTCAGTAGATTAATTCCATCCCTGTTTTCCACGGCGTGCATAAGGTAAAACAGACAATAAAGCCAGAAGAGCTAATATCAGACCAATCCATAAAGCTGAACGTAATCCATACCCAGATGAAATAGCCATTCCACCTAAATAAGAACCGCCACCCAAACCAATATTAATTACCGAAGTATGAACCGCATTTACCATCGGACCTGGATGAGCCACACTAACAATACGTGCCATCATAGCCGGATTCATAGGGACGCCAGATAAACCGATAAATATGACTGCCAGAATTGCAATCGATTGATATTGTGCAAATAAGGCCATACCTAATAATGAAATGCTTAAAACAATTAACCCGACAACCATAATGGCTAAGCTATGACGATATGCCAGCCTTCCGGTTATCATATTACCCACAATGTTCGCCAGCCCATAGAGCATCAGAATAAAGGGAACTGTCTGCATATTAAAATCAGACACATCAACCAATACGGGTACGAAATAACTAAAGGCTGCGAAACTGGCACCTAAAATTAAGCAGCTTGTGGTACAGGCTTTCCAGTAAGCTTTGTTTTTAAAGGCTTTGATTTCTTCTGCCATTTTGATGGTACTACCGCCAGCCATAGGCGGTAGTAAACGCACTAATGCGCACAGGCATATGAAGACAAGAATGGCGACTAATCCAAAGCTCATTCGCCAGCCCCATTGCTGATCAATGATAGTCGCAAGCGGGACGCCAAAAACGTTAGATACCATAAAGCCAG
The DNA here is from genome assembly GCF_021282405.1 of Buttiauxella cochleicola. Taxonomy (NCBI): domain Bacteria; kingdom Pseudomonadati; phylum Pseudomonadota; class Gammaproteobacteria; order Enterobacterales; family Enterobacteriaceae; genus Buttiauxella; species Buttiauxella cochleicola. The sequence goes on along the minus strand of NZ_JAJSOU010000010.1, from coordinate 107,184 downwards.
CGATGACGATTGAAGCCGCGCGTGGACGGCTCTCCACTGGCACGAGTGCCATGCTTGTTGCCAAAGACAGACTCAAACAACCCGCGCACAAAATACCTGTCACAATTCGTATTACGACCAGAACATTGTAATCCGTGACAAACGCACTGAATCCTTGAACGATAACATACAGCCCTAATAGCCATAATAATGTTGTTCTATAGGGAGCTTTAAATTTTAGAAAAACGTAGGTTAATATTGGGCCGCCCAGCATCACGCCAAAAGCATAATAAGAGATGAGATGCCCGACTTCACCCACCGTAATATCGAATGCTTCTGATAGGGTAGACATCATACCCGCTACCATTAATTCAGCAGTGCCAAGTGAAAAAATAGCCAATCCTAAAATATAAACAACTAACGGCATAATTTTTAATTTTCTCCATGTATTGGAATGATCATTACAAAATGAAAGGTGAAAATAGATGAATGTTTTAGATGGAAATTACAAGTTGATTAACAGGCCAACGACGACATCTTCGAGGGTTTTTCTATCTGAAATATTTTTGCTTAGAACACGTAAACCATAGTAACCCGCCATAAAACCTCTGGCCATTTCTATAGCAGAAGCTTTATTGCTTAGTTCACCATTCTGTTGACCCTCGGAAAATACCAATACCAAAGTTTGTTCTAAACGCTGGCGATATTCCCTGTTCAGGTTGGCAACTGTTCCGTCTTTACTGCCTTGCTCCAGAGCAGAAAAAAGGACCATTGCATCATGTTGTTCTGGCTGCGAGAGATCTTCGGTAATACCCCAGAGCAGAAGGGTATGTAATCGTTCTTTCACCGGACCAGATTGTGTAAGAATTGCTAGCTGTGCCGACATTGTTTGCTCATGGCTACGCAACAAAGCTTGCTCATACAGAGCCTGCTTGCTACCAAAGGCGTTATATAAGCTTCCCCGCCCTAATCCGGTGCCATTGCATAAATCTTGCGCAGAGGTGCCCGCGTAACCATGAGTACTAAAAACAGCTACAGCGGCATCAATGACATCCTTGTCTTCGAACGTTCTTGGACGACCAGGATAAGTTGGTTTTTCGACACTCATAGGGAAGGGTGACTCGAAATGAGTTGAAGCGGCATAGTATTGATTATGGAACGATCAGTCAAATATTTTCCACAAACAAATGGCCGGTCTCTGGCAATCCATAAAGTTGTTCTTTCGCTCCCTGAAAATCCCATCAATGTGTGCCGCGTAGCTGCTGTTGCAACTCCAGCAACGCAGTAACTTCTGCTATCCGGCGCTGAGTGTAGGCTGGTATTTCTTCATGCGTGCGCAAGAACAGCCTTTGCTCGCCAAAGACGACATCATGCAAACAACGGTCGTAAAGCGGCCCTGCGAGGGTGTTACGCTCGGTTCCCTGTTCAGAAATCCGTTCAACTACCTCATTCAAACCTTGACGATCAATATTGATAATTTGCCCGTTATGAAGATGAATTCGCATCCCTTTTTGGCCGCCAGCAGGCCCGGCATATTTATTGAGATGGAGCGTAAAGGGAATGCCGCTCATCGTTCCGGTTAACAGCGCTTCACCTTCCGCGGTAGTGAAGTCACCCGCCGCAATTGCATTCCCCAGGCGGTCGCGTGCGTAACTGAGCTCCACCATGAGCTGGTCGTTGCCACCTAACTGATGAACAGTTTCACGCATCATGGCGAGAGTATGTGTGCCGATATCCACAATGACACCGTCAGGATGACGCAACTGGCGGGTGTCCGCTTCACCCGTTGCAAAGTTCAGGGCAATAGGTTCACCCGCGGCATTAAAACCACTTGGCTCCAGTAGAAAACCTTCGATGCACTTTATTTCATTGATTCTGTGAATGTGATTACAGGCTTGAGTACGAACCATCCAGTGATCCAAAGCCAGAACACGCGCGGCATTTTTTGGTTTCGCGAGCAGCTTTTTAAGTGTCTCAAGTTGTGCCAGTGTGGCAGCAACCGGTTTTTCTACCACAATCGCGGGCACATCACTTTGCAAGACTCGCTCAAGCACGGGAAGGTGATGCAGAGAAGAAGTCGTGATTAGCACCACGTCGAGCGGCATTGCTAAAAGTGCATCCAGGGAATCACAACGGGTAATGCCGTCAATCTGACGCGCTGGGTCAGCGTCATAACCGTAACATTCGAGCAAGGGGGGAGAGATGCGGCGTAGCGCCGGGAGATATGCTGTTTCGATGACTGAACCTAAACCGATTAAACCTGCCAACATAAGATAATCCTACCAAATATAAGCTGTACCTATCATTAGAGTCCCTATGTTTTAAATGACTACTGGGTTTTGGTCGAGAAGGATTTTGTGTAGGAGAGTAAAAAACAGGCTGGTTTTTAGCCAGCCTGTTGTGGTCAATTTAGAATTGCAGGGAGTAATTCACACCGTAAGTGCGCCCACGTCCTTTATATTCGTACAGCGAAGGGCTGCCGTAAGTTGGGCTGTAAAGCAATGGTGCGCGCTGGCCCCACACGGTGGTGTAGTCTTTATCCAGCAGGTTTTCGATGCTGAAGCTGAGTTTGCCTAACGGTAGAGCGTAGCTGCCAATAAAGTCGACGGTGTTATAACCATTGATCTTATTGTCGCTGGCATCGGTTAAATCAAAGGTCTGCTGGCTTTGAATGCGCAGGCTCCATGGATCTGGCGCCCAGCCAACATACGCGGTGGCTTTTGAAGGGCTTGCGTAAATCACGTCCCATTTCTGCCATTTGCCATCCACTTTAGTTTCGGACTTCAGCACGTTAAAGTTAACGCCGGTGCTCCAGTTCGAGTCTGGAATAAAGTAATCCACAGCACCTTCAACACCGTAAATACGACGCTTGTCATCTTCCACATTGATGGTCATATCTGCACGGTTGATGGAGATGGACTTGTCAGACAACGAGTAGTACGCCGCAATTTGGCTGCGCAGGTTATCGCCGGTATAACGCCAACCCAGCTCATAAGAATCGACCTTGATCCCCTGAAGTTTTGACTGCCCGACATTCACGCTATTTACCAGTTGATAATGGCCATTCACCAGTCGGTAAGTGCCATTACCGTAGTATTTGCCAGGGTCAGGAAGCTCCACACCTTGCGAGAAGTTAAACCACGCTTGCTGGCGGTCAGTAATATGCATTAACAGACCGGCATTGAATAACGCATTGTCATAATCCGTGCTGCCGCCAGGGATTGCGTCTGCAGACTGAGCGATGCCGTTTGCAATACCTTGTTGCTGAGTAAAGCCAACAAAGTCATCGACTTTGTTCTCAGTCCACTGATAGCGCACGCCGCCGCTCAGGGTAAACAGTTCGTTGATGTCATAACTGCTTTGCAGGAACGGAGCGAGGTTAGTGATGGTGTAACCCGGATAACGACCGGTGGTGTAAATGCTCTGGTTATTCAGGCCACCAGAAGCATTGGCTTTTGCGAGATCAAAGAACATCTGGTTCGAGGTAAAGCTCTCGTGATCGGCATCGACGCCATAGGTAATCTGCCAGCCATCCAGCGGTTGGCTGGTCAGAGCCAGTTTCGCACCGTACTGATCGGTATCCTGCTGGGAGGCCGAGAAACTGGTTACGGCTCCACGCGTTAGCGTCGGGAAAGGATAGAAGGTCAGAGACTCATCACGATAGTAAATCTGCCCAACCACTTCCTGGCCGAGGAAGTCGCTGTTGGAGTATTGCAGGCTAATCAGATGGCGTTCGGTACCAGGAATGCGGTCAGAATTAAGATTGTCACTGACAAACGCTTTGCCATTACCGGTCACTGCGGAAAAGTTTTCACCCAGATTCAGCCCGTAATCATCGTCTCCCTGGCTCTTATAATATTGTGTCACCACCTGCAGTTGCTGGGTTTCATCAATGTTTATCGTGCCGGTACCCATCACATCCAGGCGGTCGGAATACTGTAAACCGGTTTGCGTGTTATCAAGCAAGGTCTGGTCGCCGTTACCATCAAACCAGCCACCAAATTTCTGATAAGCCACAGATAAACGGCCAGAGGCATTATCGTTACCGCCAGAAATGGCGCTGGCGACACGTTCATCATGATCTTTACTGCTGTTAAAACCAGACTTAATCCCAGTTTCAAATTCGACCTGAGTGTCAGGCTGGCCCTTTTTCGTCACGATATTAATCAGACCGCCAGTACTACCACCGCCATACAGCGAAGTTGCACCAGAGATAACTTCGATGTGTTCGATGTTAAAAGGGTCGATAGAGTCGAGTTGGCGGCTATCGGTACGGGAAGAGTTCAGACGAACGCCATCCACTAAAACCACGATAGAACGGCCACGCATGTTCATACCGTAATTGGTACGGCTTTGGCTGCTGACATCCAGACCGGGAATTAACTGTGCAAGTGCGTCTTTCAGCTCCTTGCCTCCCTGAATCTGTTGCTCAAGCTCGGTACCTTCAATAACCCAGGTGGTCTGCGCCATTTCAGCTACCGTACGGTGCATACGGTTCGCAGAAACCAGAATATTTTCTTCGGAAGTTTGCTGCGCGAAAGCCGGGGCCATCATCGCCAGAAGCAACGGGTTAAGCACCCAGCGTGCGTTGTTATGCATCATCATCATTCCTTGGATGGGGAAATATTAACATTTGAAAATGTTTTGAAATAAGAACGAGCTGAATTCTGCCGATAACAGTTCTCATTATCAATCTCAATTGATAGTATTTCTCAAATTAATCTTATGAATAATCATATGATTTCTGTGGGTTATTTATTTGTTGATGGCAAGCCCAGGCAAAGGAGTTGAAATGGCAGAGGTACAAAGCTACAGATTGTTTAATGTGCAGCTATTGCATAAATCACACGTTTCACCTTCGCTGTTGAGTCTGGTATTCGGCGGTCCGGATGTGGCAAACATGAAATGTGATTCACCCGACCAGCGAATCAAAATGTTGTTCCCGTCTGAAGATGGCTCAATTCCGAGCTTGCCAGAACATGGGCAGTGGTATTCGTTACTGCAAGAATTACCCAAAGAAAAGCGGCCGATTGTGCGCACTTATACCTTGCGCCACGTTGACCGCGAGCGTCAGCAAGTGACGGTTGAATTCGTCAGTCACGGCACGGAAGGGCCTGCCTCCGCATGGGCGATTAGCTCCCAATCCGGTGACAAAATACAAATTGTCGCACCGAATGCCGATTACCCGGCAGACAGCGGCGGTTATGAATGGACGCCACCTGCGGGTTTGTGCCAGGGGTTAATTATTGCTGATGAAACTGCAATGCCTGCGGCGCGAGGCATACTTGAACTTCTGTCGAAACAGCAAAATCCGCCAGAAATTCAGGCGTTTTTTGAAGTCCCGGAGCAGGGGGATTGCATGGATTTAAGTGAATTTGGTTTTGCGAAAATTCATTGGTTGCCGCGAAAGGCTGTCAACGCAAGGCATGGGGAGTGCTTACTCAAGGCGGTGAGTGAATGTGCCAAACTCCCTACAGCTGCGGGGATTACAGAAACAGTTAATGAAGAAGCTGAAGGTGAACTGTTGTGGGATAAAGCCACAACGGCCAGTAACGCTTTTTACGGCTGGGTTGCGGCGGAATCATCGGTTGTGAAAATGCTGCGCCGTTACTTAATTGGAGAATGCGGTGTGAGCCATGACGCTATCAACTTTATGGCCTACTGGAGCAAAGGGCGAGAGCGTTAATACAAAAAGGGCGGCAAAGCCGCCCATGGTTAGATTTTCTTTAGTTCCGGCAACAATCGTAGTGTGGTTTTCACGATCTGCATCAGCTCTTCATAGCTGGCATTTTCGATTGCACTGATCGACATCCCCTGAATGATACAACAGAGATATTTCGCCAGATTGCGTACGCTTGTGGTTGCCGGAATTTCACCTTTTTGCTGTCGCTGCTCAAGGAAGTGAACCAGAGTTGCTTCCTGCATCGACTGACGCATTTTTATCATCGCGGAGATATCTTCCGAAGAGACGGCCAGCACCGCAGAGGTACATATCATAAAGCAGCCTGATGGTGTCTCTTTGTCAGTAAACATCTCTGCCAGCAAAGAGAGATAATCTTCCAGGGTCTGTTCCAGAGTACGATCTTCGCAATAAAGGCAAGTCTCACGCTGCTGCGTTACTCGTGCGATATAGCGATCTAATACTGCCTTGAACATACCTTCTTTGTTGGTGAACTCTGCATAAAGCGTTGGCGCTTTTGCACCTGTTGCTTCAACTAAATGTGCCATAGAGGTGGCTTCGTAGCCGTGTTTCCAGAACAAAGCCATGGCCTTGTCAAGTGCAGCTTCCCTATCAAACACCTTCGGTCGGCCACGGCTTTTTTTAATGCAACTAGTGTCAGTGGACATGGGAACCGTTTAACCTTTGTCTGTTTAGTGAACGATCATTATAAAAATAATATCATGTAGGAGCCAGAGGCTTTAGGTATAAAAATAAATTAATTCTATCTTTATGAAAAATAGTGTTTTTATAAAATAATTAACGATCATTATAAAAATTATTTGACCGTGATTCAGATCACGTTTAATATTTACTTATCGAACGTTAAGTAAATAGATTTAACGGTCTTCCAAATAATCTGCTCAAGGTAAATAACATGAAAAACGTAAAAACTCTGATCGTTGCTGCTGTTCTTAGCTCCCTGTCTTTTGCAAGTTTTGCGGCTGTTGAAGTTCAGGCGACGCCAACCGGTCAACAGAAAGTCGGCACAATCACCGCAACAGCTGGGACAAACCTGGGGTCGCTGGAAGATCAACTGGCTGAGAAAGCCGATCAAATGGGTGCCAGCTCATTCCGTATTACTTCAGTTACCGGCCCGAACACTTTGCACGGTACTGCGGTAATTTATAAATAAGCATTCCCTTCATACTTCAAGTTGCAGCGGTGTTGGTAGCGCTGACAAACCCTTGAGTAAGCTCATCGGGTAGCGCCACTTTATAACGCCAATTCAATAAAAAAGGCCCTGTTGAAAAACAGGGCCTTTGTTCTATTCCGAACGACCGTGATAATCAGATTTCGTTCGTCGCTACAGTATGCGCGTTGACTTCAATTGGCATGCCCGAGCGGTGTTGCATCGCCTGTTCCATAACTGTCGCATCAGTTTCAGGTGCGGCCTGGAACTGTTTCATTTGTTCAGTCAGCGTAATCGGCAGCACTTGAGGATCATCATTAATATTTTTCGACAGTGGCTGATGTACCTCAACTAAACGTCTGCCATCTGGCTCGATGGACGTTTTAATCGCGGTATTAATAATGCGAACGGGCGTTCCGACAGGCATATCTTTATACAGCGCTTTAATATCGTCATCACGCAGACGAATACAGCCCGAGCTGACACGCATACCAATGCCGAAATCTGCGTTAGTTCCGTGCAGCAGATAAACACCGCCAAAGGCTGCGAGACGAATCGCATGGTGACCCATTGGGTTCTCCGGCCCGGCAGGAACAACAGCTGGAAGCTTGATGCCATTTGCCAGGTAACGAGCGCGAATATTTGCAGTTGGAGTCCAGGTTGGATTGGCTCGTTTATCTGAAACACTGGTCACCATCGTTGGCGTTACCGTATCACCGCCAAGTTGGCCGATACCAATCGGATAAACCGTCACGCTGTTCTTTCCTTTGGGATAATAGTAAACGCGTAGCTCGGCAAGATTGAGAACCAGCCCTTCACGTGGCGCATCCGGCAATATCATTTGGCTCGGAATGGTCAAAACACTGCCCGCACGGGGAACATAGGGATCCACACCAGGGTTGGCCTGTAATAAAGCAAGGAAGCCAACATTGTATTTTTTTGCGATAGCCTCAAGTGAACCACCGTCATCTTTTACCTCATGGAAAAAGTTCTGACCGATAAGACGGCTGCCTTCTGCTGGCAGAGGATAAGAGTTGGCATTCGCGTTAAAAGCGGTGAATGCTGCGCTAAGCAGCATAATCGACGCCAGCCAACGCATAGCGCGTGCCTTGCGAGATGATAAAACGCTCAAAGAGGTAATCACGATAAACCCTATAAGTATTATGGTTAATGTTATAAAAAAGTTAATCGATGATTATGGCAGGGGGGGATGTCGGGAAATCCTGGCGGATTGAAAGGATGTGTAAATGTTACGATTAAATGGGGGATGGCGGGTAAGCGCAAGCGCTACCCGCCATCATGAGAACTACGCTACAGCGTTCTGCGCCAACTGATGCATAAAGTTACGTACCCATTCCATACGCGCTTTACGATCTGCGAGGTCTTCAATAAATTTGAGTCGGGTTGGCCCATCCAGACGGTAATGTTGCGGCTGTTTTTGCAGCAAACCAATCAACCAAACCGGGTCAACGTGGTTTTTCTCAGCAAACTCAATCACACCACCTTTATCATGGCCTTCAATCTTACGTACGCCGAGTTTTTGTGCCTGCTGGCGCAATGCCGCAATATCCAGCAGATTACGAGCGGCATCCGGCAACAGGCCAAAACGGTCAATCAATTCCACTTTTAATTCATCAAGCTCATGCGCCGTTTTGGCACTGGCAATGCGTTTATAGAACGACAGACGGGTGTTGACGTCCGGGATGAAATCATCCGGCAACAACGCGGGCATACGCAGTTCAACTTCGGTTTGGCTACTGGTCAAATCCTCAAGTGACGGCTCGCGACCCTCTTTAAGCGCATCGACGGCGTTTTCCAGCATCTCCATGTACAGCGAGAACCCGATAGATTCCATCGAACCACTCTGGCCTTCGCCAAGTAATTCACCCGCACCGCGAATTTCAAGATCGTGAGTCGCCAGCGCAAAGCCCGCACCCAGGTCTTCTAGCGATGCGATAGCTTCCAGGCGTTTCTGCGCATCGGTGGTCATTGCTTTCGGATGTGGCGTCAGAAGCCATGCATAAGCCTGGTGATGCGAACGCCCGACGCGGCCACGCAACTGGTGTAACTGTGCAAGACCGAAATGGTCTGCGCGTTCAATAATGATGGTATTCGCAGTCGGAATATCGATACCCGTTTCGATGATCGTGGTACACACCAGCACGTTAAACCGCTGGTGGTGGAAGTCGTTCATCACTCGTTCCAGCTCGCGCTCGCGCATTTGGCCGTGGCCGATAGTAATACGTGCTTCCGGTACAAGCTCGGCGAGGCGATCTGCTGCTTTCTGGATGTTTTCTACATCGTTATAGAGATAGTAGACCTGGCCACCACGCAGCACTTCACGCAAGATTGCTTCGCGAACCACCAGACTGTCGTACTCGCGAACGAAGGTTTTAACTGCCAGTCGGCGTGCCGGAGGCGTTGCGATAATCGACAAATCGCGCATTCCGCTCATTGCCATATTCAGCGTACGTGGAATTGGTGTGGCAGTTAGCGTCAGGATATCGACATCGGCACGCATGGCTTTGATGCGCTCTTTATGACGCACACCAAAGCGGTGTTCTTCGTCGACAATCAGCAGGCCGAGATCTTTCATCTTCACGTCATTCTGCAATAGCTTATGCGTACCGATCAGAATATCGACTTTCCCTTCTCGTGCTTCTTCGAGAATTTGCGCCTGCTCTTTAGCCGTACGGAAACGTGACAGCATTTCGATGCGCACTGGCCAGTTGGCGAAACGGTCGCGGAAGTTGTCCAGGTGCTGCTGCGCAAGCAGGGTGGTTGGCACCAGCACCGCAACTTGCTTATGGTTTTCAACCGCAAGGAAGGCGGCGCGCATGGCGACTTCAGTTTTACCAAAGCCCACATCGCCACATACCAGCCGATCCATCGCCAGCGGCTGGCACATATCACTTAATACCGCATTGATGGCTTGTGCCTGATCTGGTGTGGTTTCAAATGGGAAGGCGTCGCAGAACAACTGATACTGCTCGCGGTCATGCTTAAAGGCAAAGCCCTCTTTGGCAGCGCGTTGCGCGTAAATATCCAGCAGTTCAGCAGCAACATCGCGCACTTTTTCTGCCGCTTTCTGGCGCGCACGGGACCATGCATCGCTGCCGAGTTTATGCAGTGGCGCGTTTTCTTCGGCACCGCCTGCATAGCGGCTAATCAAATGTAGCGACGAAACCGGCACGTACAGTTTTGCATCGCCATGATAGGTCAGCATCAAATATTCAGCTGTTATGCCACCCGCTTCAAGGGTAGTTAAACCCGCATATCGGCCAACGCCATGTTCAAGATGCACGACCGGTTGCCCGGTACGCAGCTCTGCGAGGTTACGAATCAACGTATCCGGGTTAATGGTGCGACGGCTGTCCTGACGTCGACGACTAACGCGCTCGCCCAGCAGATCGCTTTCACAAATCAACGCGCGGTTGCGCAGCGTGTCGATAAAACCATGCTCACTGGAGCCAAGCATTAAGTAGCGGCCTTTATCCGTCACTTCATCGAGACGGTAAATACGTTTTGGTGCCACTTTAATGCGAGCTAACAGCTCGCCCAATGCTTCGCGGCGGCCTTCGCTTTCTACGGAAAACACTACCGGCCCGGCGAAAGACTCAAGAAATTTACGCAGGTTATCGAGCGGCGCTTTTTGCTGCGCCTGAACAGAAAGATCCGGCAGGGCGCGATAACCCAGATTGGTAAACGCGGCTTTATCGGCCAGAGAGTCGGTTTTTAGCTGGATTCGCGGCCAGGCTTTTAACTCGCTGAAGAGTTCATCAACGCGCAGCCACAGACTTTCCGGTGGCAGCAGAGGGCGCATTGGATCAACACCACGGTTTTCGAAGCGGGCGAACGTATCCTGCCAGAAGCGCTCGGCACTGCTTTCAATATCGCCGGTGTTTATCAGCAAGGTATTTTTCGGGAAATAGCTGAACAGCGGCGGTAGTGGCTCGCTAAAGAACAGCGGCTGCCAGTATTCAATCCCTGCCGGGAGCATGCCTTTACTGACTTGCTGGTAAATATGCTCAGGCTCGCGCTTCACGTCAAACTTGTCGCGCCATTGGCTACGGAATAGCTCAATAGCCGTTTTATCGGTCGGGAATTCGTGAGCAGGGAGTAAGTTGATGGCATCAACTTCCTGGAGTGTGCGCTGTGTATCGACATCAAACACACGCAGGCTGTCGATTTCATCATCGAAAAAGTCGATGCGATAAGGCTGCTCACTGCCCATCGGGTACAAATCTAGCAATGCACCACGGGTAGCAAATTCGCCGTGTTCCATGACTTGATCAACGCTGCGGTAACCTGCCTGTTCTAATTGGCTACGTAGGTTATCACGCGATAAACGTTGACCTTTTTTCATCACCAGCGCGTGGCCATGCAAATAACTATGCGGGCAAACGCGTTGCATCAAGGTGTTGACTGGCAATATCAGCACGCCGCGCTGCATGGTTGGCAATTGATACAGCGTGGATAAACGCGAAGAGATGATTTCCTGATGCGGTGAAAAACTGTCGTACGGCAGCGTTTCCCAGTCGGCAAGATTCACCACCAGGCTATCCGTAAACTGGCTAATTTCGTCATGCAGACGCAGGGCATTCTGCATATCAGGGGCAATCAGCACCACCGGCCCACTATGGCGCTCGACGATCTCGGCAACTTCGGTCGCACAAGCTGAACCGGTGAGTTCTCCAAGCTGGCGCTGATCGCCAGCTTTAACAGGTAAGGAATAGCGATAATTTTCAGACATGGTGGACGTCAGCATCTCTCAGGTTGCGCCGTGTTTACCCTTCATCTATCAAGCTGCAGGGTATTGATAAGCACTCGAAAACAATGTTGTTTATTATCCGCGATCGTTTTGTATTAGCAACCCAATCGAGACCGCTTAACGTATGCCAGCCGCGTACGCCATTTTAGCCGGAGGAGTAAAAAGCATATCGCCCCATAGCGCGCGTGATAATTTCCTGAATCCCAAACCTATTAGAGTGCAGGTTGCCAGGCTGACAAACGGATACACCAGTAAAACGACGATCAGCAGGTTATCGGAGATTCTGTCTGCATTAATTTGCCCGATCATAAACAAACTCAACGCTTCGATGATGATACGGTGGGTGGTGTAAATGGCGATGGTGTTTGAACCAACAATATTCAGAAATGCATCGGAACGGCTCTCGCGCCAACTATCCAGAATATAAAACAGCTTCATGATGACAAAAATAGACACCACGGAAATCACTACAGGGACATTCACCAGATACAGCGCCACGCAGAGCAGAGCGACTGCCGTACACAGCAACGGATGTCGGCGGAAATGGGTCGTTTTCATCCACGTCATCAATTGTGGGCCGAACCATGCGCCCAAACCGTAATAACACATATTGCGCACCACGCTGTTCATGCCCCACCACGGTAACGGCATAAAGCTGATTGCCACGTTTACTCCAAGCAGCATGATGATGACCGGAACTTTATAGCGACGCAGACTTTTGAATATCGCGAAATAGATTATCAGCGCATAGAGATACCAAAGGCTGGTGCTGGCTTTTGCCATGCTGGTGGCAAATTGCAACAGGGTTTCCGAGTACGCGGCATTAGACGTGGGGTTGCGTACCAGGTCGGGGGCAAGCCACTGGTTGATAAGCGAAATCCCCAACCATTGCAAAACTCCCCATAGAACCAGGACATAGAAAATATTCCAGATGCGCTTATCCACGCAGTCACGCCATTTCACCGACTCGATATAGCGAGTGATCAAAAAGCCAGAAATAAAGAAGAACACTGGCATACGAAAAGGTGCCAGATAGAGATTCAGGTAGATCCAGCTTTTCGCAATGTATTCAGGCAGACCAGCTTCGAGTTGCGTCAAATGCGGGTAAAAGGTGATCACCGAGTGATAGATAACGACAAGGCAGATACATAGCCCCTTGATATGGTTGATCCACAGTTGTTTGTTTTTCATGCGCGGACTTAATCTTCTGTTGGCCTGTATTTGCTTTCAGGGTGGAAGATCGCTGGCCATTTTTTTACCTGATTTGTCTGTTTTTGTAAGAATCAGGCGCAATTCAGAAATTCCGCATGATTAATTAATAACCGAATTGATGTGGCTTTACAGCGAAAACAAGATGTTATGAGTATGATTTAATTGGTATTTCACATGTTCTGAAATATCAAAAAAACGTTACGTTTCATTTACTTGATACGGTATCGCTTATATACTTCTTGCCAACTTTGCATCCGCAACTGCCACAAGACGGAATACATGTATCAACCTGTCGCGTTATTTATAGGCCTGCGCTACATGCGTGGGCGAGCAGCTGACCGCTTCGGTCGCTTCGTCTCCTGGCTGTCGACTATTGGCATTACGCTTGGCGTAATGGCGCTGGTCACGGTGCTTTCCGTGATGAACGGCTTTGAACGTGAGCTGCAAAACAACATTCTTGGCTTGATGCCACAAGCTGTTATCACCTCAACCAGTGGCTCTATTAACCCTGAAACACTTCCTGCGAAAGACCTAAAACTCGAAGGTGTTACGCGAATTGCACCGATTACTACGGGTGACGTAGTACTGCAGAGTGCGCGCAGCGTTGCTGTGGGCGTCATGCTAGGGGTTAATCCGGAAGAAAAAGATCCGCTTTCGCCGTTCCTGGTCAACGTGAAACAAACAGACCTGGTCGCTGGGCAGTACAACATTATTCTCGGCGAACAGCTTGCCGGGCAATTGGGTATTAAGCGTGGCGATAGCATCCGCGTGATGGTGCCTTCCGCCAGTCAGTTTACGCCTATGGGACGTTTACCAAGTCAGCGTTTGTTTAATGTGATTGGTACCTTCGCGGCTAATAGTGAAGTCGATGGTTATCAAATGCTGGTGAACCAGCAAGATGCATCACGCCTGATGCGTTACCCGTTAGGCAATATTACCGGCTGGCGTTTGTGGCTGGCTGAGCCACTTAAGGTGGATGTCCTGAGCCAGCAAACCTTGCCTCAGGGCACCGAGTGGAAAGACTGGCGCGAGCGTAAAGGTGAGCTGTTCCAGGCTGTGCGCATGGAAAAAAATATGATGGGGCTGCTGCTGAGCCTGATTGTGGCCGTTGCCGCATTTAACATCATCACGTCGCTCGGTTTGCTGGTGATGGAGAAACAAGGCGAAGTTGCCATTCTCCAGACTCAGGGGCTTACGCGTCGCCAAATCATGGCAGTGTTTATGGTGCAGGGGGCGAGTGCGGGTGTTATCGGCGCTTTGCTGGGTGCGTTACTTGGCGCGCTACTTGCCAGCCAGTTGAACAACTTGATGCCGATTATTGGCGCGTTGCTCGATGGTGCTGCGCTGCCGGTCGCTATCGACCCTGTACAAGTTATTGTGATTGCGATTATTGCTATGGCTGTCGCTTTGTTATCCACGCTTTATCCATCGTGGCGTGCCGCCGCGACACTTCCCGCTGAGGCTTTACGTTATGAGTAATTCTGTCCTGTTGCAGTGTGACAAGCTGTGCAAACGCTATCAGGAAGGCAAAGTGCAAACGGACGTGTTGCATGATGTCAGCTTCAGCATCAATACCGGTGAGTTGATGGCGATTGTCGGCAGCTCTGGTTCTGGTAAAAGTACTTTGCTTCACCTGTTGGGCGGCCTGGATACGCCAACGTCAGGCGATGTCATTTTTAATGGCAAAGCAATGAGTTCAATGTCCTCTTCCGCAAAAGCGGAACTGCGCAATCGGGAACTGGGGTTTATTTATCAGTTCCACCATTTGCTGCCTGATTTTACCGCGATGGAAAACGTCGCCATGCCACTGCTCATCGGCAAAAAGAATACCGATGAAACAAAGCAACGTGCGCTGGATATGCTAAAAGCGGTAGGGCTTGATCACCGCAGCAATCACCGTCCGTCAGAGTTGTCAGGTGGCGAGCGCCAGCGTGTGGCGATTGCTCGTGCGCTGGTAAATAACCCGCGCCTGGTATTGGCTGATGAACCGACTGGTAACCTCGATGCACGAAATGCAGATAGCATTTTCGAACTGCTGGGCGAACTGAATGTGCGTCAGGGAACCGCGTTCTTAGTGGTTACTCACGACCTCAAACTGGCGAAGCGCATGTCTCGTCAGTTAGAAATGCAAGATGGCCGGCTGACTCATGAGCTGACTTTGATGGGAGCCGATTAATGGCTTCGCCACTGTCACTGCTGATTGGTTTACGTTTTAGCCGCGGGCGTCGTCGCAGCGGCATGGTGTCTCTCATCTCCATTATCTCCACGTTAGGTATCGCATTAGGTGTAGCGGTACTGATTGTGGGTCTGAGTGCGATGAACGGTTTTGAGCGCGAGCTGAATAATCGCGTGCTTGCCGTTGTGCCACATGGTGAAATCGAGCCGGTTAATCAGCCATTCCACGATTGGAAAGGTGTGTTGCAACGTGTCGAGAAGGTTAAAGGCATCGTTGCAGCTGCGCCATACATCAACTTCACTGGCCTGGTGGAAAGCGGTGCGAACCTGCGAGCCATCGTGGTAAAAGGCGTCGATCCGGAGCAGGAAACTCACCTGAGCGCGTTGCCAGAATATGTGCAGAACAATGGCTGGAAGGATTTTAAAGCGGGTCAGCAGCAAATCATTATTGGTAAAGGTGTTGCCGATGCGCTGAAGGTGAAGCAGGGCGACTGGGTCTCCATCATGATTCCGAACAGTGATGGTGGTACCAAACTTCTGCAACCGAAACGTGTTCGCCTGCATGTCACTGGAATCCTGGCTCTCAGTGGTCAGCTTGACCACAGCCTGGCAATGGTGCCAATGGCTGATGCGCAGAGCTATCTTGATATGGGCGATAGCGTCACCGGTATCGCTATCAAGGTCAATGACGTCTTCAATGCCAATAAGCTTGTGCGTGATGCGGGCGAAGTGACTAATGCTTACGTTTATATCAAAAGCTGGATTGGCACCTACGGCTATATGTATCGCGATATTCAAATGATTCGCGCCATCATGTATCTGGCGATGGTGCTGGTTATCGGCGTTGCCTGTTTTAACATCGTTTCCACGCTTGTCATGGCGGTTAAAGACAAGAGTAGCGACATTGCTGTATTGCGTACCCTTGGGGCAAAAGATGGTCTGATTCGCGCCATTTTCGTCTGGTACGGTCTGCTGGCGGGGTTGCTGGGTAGTGTAAGTGGTGTGATTGTTGGGGTGCTGGCCTCCTGGCAATTGACCAATATTATCCACGTGATTGAAAAATTAATCGGTCACCAGTTCTTGTCCGGCGATATCTACTTCATTGATTTCTTGCCATCTGAACTGCATTGGCTGGATGTATTTTATGTCCTGATCACAGCATTGCTACTGAGTTTACTTGCCAGTTGGTATCCGGCGCGTCGAGCCAGTAATATCGATCCGGCGCGAGTATTAAGCGGACAATAAATTCTTCACCAAAAATATATACCCCGAATAATTCAAGTTGCAGGTAGGCGGCACTCCTGCAGCTTGAAGTTTGACGGGTATAGGGAGAAACGATGTATTACGGATTTGATATTGGTGGCAGCAAGATGGCTCTTGGGGTCTACGACAGTGAGCGTCGTCTGCAATGGGAAAAACGTGTTCCCACCCCGCATGACAGTTATGAGAACTTTTTAGCGGCTATCGCTTCCATGGTACAGGAAGCCGATAGCCGTTTTGGTATTAAAGGCTCGGTGGGTATTGGTATCCCCGGAATGCCCGTCACAGATGATGGCACGTTATACGCAGCGAATGTCCCGGCAGCCAGCGGGAAACCGGTACAGGCAGATCTGAGCGCGATGCTCGGGCGTGATGTACGCATGGACAACGATGCGAACTGTTTTGCGCTCTCTGAGGCCTGGGACGATGAGTTTCGTGATTACCCGGTGGTTATGGGCCTGATTCTCGGTACGGGTGTTGGTGGTGGCATCATTGTCAACGGTAAATCCATTACCGGGCGCAACTATATTACCGGCGAATTTGGTCATACCCGCCTGCCAGTTGATGCACTTAACGTGCTGGGCCGTGATATTCCCCTCACGCGCTGCGGTTGCGGGCAACATGGCTGTATTGAAAACTATCTTTCTGGCCGTGGATTTGCGTGGGTTTATCAGCACTTCTACTCTGAACCACTGGACTCTAAAGAAATTGTTGCCCGCTACCGCGCAGGTGATGAAAAGGCTGTAGCCCATGTCGATCGCTTCGTTGAGCTGCTGGCCTGCTGCCTTGGCAGCTTGTTAACGGCCATTGATGCGCATCTGGTCGTGATCGGCGGCGGGTTGTCTAACTTTACTGAGATGTACCAGCAACTGCCTGAGCGTCTGCCTAAGTATCTTCTGCCTGTGGCAAAAGTACCGCGTATTGAACCTGCGCGTCATGGTGATGCCGGTGGCATGCGTGGTGCGGCATTCCTCCATCTCACGGAGTAAATTATGCTATCGCGTCGTCAACATCGGCTAAGCCGGTTTCGCAAAACTAAGCGCCTGCTCCGTCAGCGTTTACGTCAGCGTGCTTTTTTCAGAGATATACCTGGACCCGAAGCGATGGAAAAACCCAGAGTTGTGGTTCTGACCGGAGCGGGAATTTCCGCTGAGTCAGGCATTCGAACGTTCCGCGCCACTGATGGTTTGTGGGAAGAGCATAGGGTTGAAGATGTTGCGACGCCTGAAGGCTTCGCACGCGATCCTGAATTGGTACAGGCGTTTTATAACGCTCGCCGCCAGCAACTTCAGCAGTCGGAAATCAAACCGAATGCTGCCCATCTGGCACTGGCCCGTCTGGAAGAAGAGCTGGGTGATCACTTCCTGTTGGTGACGCAGAATATTGATAACCTCCATGAACGAGCCGGCAATAAAAACATTATCCATATGCATGGTGAACTGCTGAAAGTTCGCTGTGCGCGCAGTGGGCAAGTGCTGGAGTGGAAAGGGGATATTACCCGGGAAGACCGCTGCCATTGCTGCCAGCTTTCTGCACCGCTTCGCCCACATGTGGTGTGGTTTGGCGAAATGCCACTGGGTATGGATGAGATTTATCAGGCTATTGCTACAGCTGACTACTTTATTGCTATCGGCACCTCGGGCCATGTGTACCCAGCTGCCGGGTTCGTACACGAAGCCCGTTTGCAAGGCGCGCATACGGTTGAGCTGAATCTTGAACCGAGCCAGGTTGGCAGTGAGTTCGAGGAAAAATTCTACGGCTTAGCCAGTGAAGTGGTGCCTGAGTATGTCGACCGCTTGTTGAAAGGTCTATAACAAATAGCGGGTAGCCGATGCTGCCCGCCTATTAATATCAACAAATTACGCTTTCGCCGTGACAAATAACTTCTCTTCCCGCAAAGCCACGACAATCAAAAATAGCGAAATATACGCGCAACAAAGTAATGCCAATGCGTTGATATACCACGGCAATCGGGTCACATACACTGCGCTGCAAGAGAGGATCACCATAATGATTCCCGCGTACATGGGGTGAGCTATCCACGAAAAGATCCCGCTGTGTATTCGCTGCGCATGAGGAAGGTAATACCCCGCCCAGGTATGATGTGTCCCTAAATCGATTTTCCCTTTCACCACCAGAACGGTTCCTGCAATTGCTATCAGCAAACAAACCCAATCCAGCGGCGTAACGTATTCCACAAGGAAAAGGCTCCAGGCGAAGGCGATTATTGGCAGTAAATAAGTCAGCCGTAAGAGTTGTATCGCTCTGAGATCAATCAGTGGTTTAGCCTCGGGCTTCTCTTTCCTCGCGAGAATAAACGCGGTGAAAATACCAAGGTTGAGCAGTTGGGCGAGTATAAAGAATGTATTCATCACGATTTTCACTCAGTCTGCAACGAGCGGGTGTAGTGAGATAACGGCAACAGTCAGGCACTCATTCAAGCGTAGAAAGAGAGGGAACTGATGCCATAAGGCGAAAGGATGAATTAAAAAGGCGGGACGATTGCCCCGCCTGGTATAAAAATTAACGGCCTGCTTTCAGCTTCTGATAGTAATTCTCATAAATCGTGCTGGCATCGCCAACATCGTTTTGCCACTCACCATTCTTCAGCACCGCTTCATCCGGGTAGAGCGTCTTATCGCCAGACACTTCTTTCGGCAGAAGTTTGCGTGCTTCAAGATTTGGCGTTGGGTAGCCTATGGTTTCAGCCACCTGTTTTGCCACATCCGGGCGCAGCAGGAAGTTAATCAGTTTCAGCGCACCGTCGACGTTTTTAGCATTTGCCGGAATAGATAGGTTATCCATCCAGAAAATCCCGCCTTCTTTTGGCCAGACAATTTCCAGCGGAGTCCCCGCTTGACGGGCAACGTAAGCGGAGCCATTCCACACCATCCCAAGATTCACTTCGCCTTCCATAAACGGGTTGGCCGGGTTATCGGAGTTGAATGCGGCGACGTTTGGCATCAGCTTTTGCAGTTCGTGAAAGGCCGCTTCAATCTCTTTCGGATTGGTGGTGTTGCCGGAATAACCGAGTTTCATCAGCGCCACCTGGAAAACTTCGCGGGCATCATCGGTCATCAACAGGCTTTGTTTATATTCCGGCTTCCATAAATCGGCCCAGCTGGTGATGGTTTTCGGATCGATTGAGTCGCTATTCACACCAATCGCCGTAGCACCCCAGATATAAGGAATGGAATAGTCATTATTCGGGTCGAAGGGCTTGTTGAGCATTTCCGGATCGAGATTCTTGAAGTTGCTCAGTTTGCTTTTATCGATCTTCTGGATCATGCCTTCATTGCGCATTTTCGCGACAAAGTAGGTCGATGGCACCACTAAATCGTAGGCACCTTCTTTATAGGTTTTCAACTTGGCGTACATGGTTTCATTCGACTCGTAGGTCGAATAAATCACCTTAATACCGGTTTCTTTAGTGAACTGCTCAAGCAGGCCTGGCGGCACATACTCGGTCCAGTTATAGAAGTAGAGCGTCTTGCTATCGTCGGCATGTGCAACGCCCATACCCAGTACCAGAGCGCCCGCAGCGAGCAGGTGGCGTGGCCATTTAGTCATTTTAACGTCCCCTGAGTTTTATCACGAAGAATAAGCTGACTGGCAACAACCAGGACCAGCGAGAGTACTAACAGAATGGTCGCAAGTGCGTTCACCTCGGGTGAAACTCCGACCTTCACCATTGAGTAAATCTTCAACGGTAAAATTTCATAACTCGGCCCGGTAACGAACGATGAAACCACAACATCATCCATCGAGAGCGTAAAACTGAGCAACCAGCCGGCGGCAACGGCAGGCATTGCCAGCGGTAAGAGGATCTTGCGCAGAATTGTCAGTTCGCTGGCACCTAAATCTTTCGCCGCTTCTAACATCCGTACATCAAACCCTTTGAGGCGGGAATAGACGGTCACCACCACAAACGGCAGGCAGAAGGTGATGTGTGAGAACAGCAGCGACCAGAATCCGAGCGAAACGCCCAGCAGCATAAACAGCACCAACAGTGAAATCGCCATCACAATATCGGGCGACATCATCACCACAAACAACATACCGCTGACGAAAGGCTTGCCGCGAAAACGGTAGCGGTATAACGCCACGGCCGTTAACGAGCCAATTAACGTCGCCGCGGTGGCAGAAAACACCGCCATAGTCAGCGAGTGTTGAGCAGCTTGCAGCAGACTATCGTTGTTCATCAGCAGGCTATACCACTTGCCGGTAAAGCCTTGCCAGTTAATACCGAAACGCGAACTGTTAAATGAGTTGACGATCAAAATGATAATCGGGATGTACAGATACGCGTAGATGGCGGTCATAAAGCCGCCACGGAGCAGGCGACCCATCATTCTAATTCCACCTTTTTATTCAGCAATCTGGCGGCACGCCAGTAAATAAGCAGCATCAGACCCATCACCAGTGTCAGTGTAATGCTGGTGGCCGCCCCAAACGGCCAGTCACGAATATTCAGGAACTGGCTCTTAATGACGTTGCCAATCAGCAGGTTTTTCGCGCCACCCATCAGGTCTGACACGTAAAAAAGCCCCATTGCAGGCAGCATAACCAGCAAACAACCGGCAATAATTCCCGGCATGGTGAGCGGGATAATAATCCGGATAAAGGTCTGTAGTTTGCTCGCACCCAAATCACGCGCCGCTTCCAGTAGCGGTTTGTCGAGCTTCTCGATGCTCGAATAGAGTGGCATCACCATAAACGGTAGCAGGATATAAACCAGGCCGAGGATGACCGCGCTTTCGGTGTACATGATTCGAATCGGGGTATCAATCACGCCGAGCCACAGCAGGAACGCATTCATGTAACCTTTGGTGCTGAGGAAAATCTTCAGCCCATAAATGCGAATCAGTGAGTTAGTCCAGAAGGGAACAATCAGCAAAAACAACAGCAGCGGGCGCACGCGTTCTGGCAGGCGAGCAAGGAACCAGGCAAACGGATAGCCCAGCACCAGGCAGGCGAGGGTGGCTATCACCGCCATATTTAGCGAGTGAAGTAGCACTTGTGCATACAGTGGGTCGGCAAGCCGGGTGTAGTTATCCAGCGTGAAAACCATGCTGACGAAATTAGCATCATCACGCGTCAGGAAACTTGTCCCAATGATCATCAGGTTGGGCAAGAACACAAACAACAGCAACCAACCGACGATGGTGGCGATCACCAGATTCTGGAACTTACGTGAGCTCTTCATCTGCCAGCACTACCTCCCAGCTTTCAACCCAATTCACAGCCATCTTTTGATCAAGTGTATGGTCAAAATCAGGGTCATCTTCATTGAAGAATTCGCTGACCATCACCATTTTGCCGTTTTCCAACTCAACGTTAGATTCCAGCGTCATACCTTTATAGTTTCGTTCACGCACATAGCCAATTAAACCATCGGCAACGTGGGTATCGTTGATCTCTTCAACACGCAGATCTTCTGGGCGCAGCAGCACTTTCAGCCGTTGGCCTGCGGTGACTGGCATCGTTACGTAAATATGGCATTCGCGGCCTTCAACGTTCGCCAGCACGCGCTGCTCGTCAACCCGCTCAATGACGATGGCATCGAAGATATTGATTTCACCAATGAAACTCGCCACAAACAGGTTTTTCGGCTCTTCGTAAATTTCACGCGGCGTGCCGTCTTGCTCAATGTGACCATCACGCATCACCACAATCCTGTCGGACATGGTCAATGCTTCTTCCTGGTCGTGAGTGACGAAGACAAAGGTGATTCCGAGTTTACGTTGCAGCGCCTTTAATTCGTTCTGCATCTGCTTGCGCAATTTGTAATCGAGTGCGGAAAGTGACTCATCAAGCAGCAACAGACGGGGTTTGTTGACTACCGCACGCGCAATCGCCACGCGCTGTTGCTGGCCGCCAGAAAGCTGATGCGGTAAACGCTGCGCAAATTCCTCAAGCTGCACCATTTTCAACGCGTCATTCACGCGCGGAGGTATCTCGGCAGCGGGTGTTTTTTGCATTCTTAGACCGAATGCCACGTTTTCAAAAACGGTCATGTGAGGGAAAAGAGCGTAGCTCTGGAAGACGGTGTTGACGTGGCGATGCTCAGCCGGAACCCGTGTAATGTCCAGGTCCTCAAGAGAGATAGTCCCGGAGTCAACGCTTTCCAGTCCGGCAATTAAGCGCAGCACAGTAGTTTTGCCACAGCCGGAAGGGCCAAGGAGTGTCAGGAATTCACCATCATTAATGGTGAGAGATAAATCAGAAATAACGGTTTTACCATCAAAGCTCTTTCTTACTCCCACCAGTTCTACCAGCGGAGAGAGCGAACATTGCTGTTTATTCAATTTTTTACGCTGTCCCATATAAGACGCATCAAATTGCGGGCTGATGCGGGGTTTGTGATTAACCACCTTGCGGTTTCTGCACGTTTAAGTAAGGGCAGGCATTCTACGGCAAAGCATTGAAATCGCCAATCCTTGATGCTTTCCTGGGGATTGATTATGAAGATGTTTAAAGCAGCAAACACCAAATCCTCTCGCATTGCATTACATTCGTGACTATTTTCAACACTACCAGGCTAAAAGTGACCTAACGCAATATTTGCATCTGTGGCTTACTGATAATGAAGTCACAAAAATTGAGGGTAGCGCGACATGGATAAATTACTTGAACGTTTCTTACATTATGTCTCTTTGGATACGCAGTCCAAATCCGGCGTAAAACAAGTTCCCAGCACTGAAGGTCAGTGGAAGTTGTTGCGGTTGCTAAAAGAACAAATGGAAGATATGGGTTTAGTGAATGTGACTATTGCTGAGCATGGCACAGTCATGGGAACACTTCCGTCTACCGTCGATAAAAAAGTCCCGGCTATTGGTTTTATCTCTCATGTGGATACCGCACCTGACTTTTCGGGCAAAAACGTTAATCCGCAGATTGTCGAAAACTATCGTGGTGGTGATATCGCGCTAGGCATTGGCGATGAAGTGCTATCACCGGTGATGTTCCCGGTTTTACACCAGTTACTTGGGCAAACGCTGATTACCACCGATGGCAAGACGCTGCTTGGTGCCGATGACAAAGCCGGTATTGCTGAGATCATGACCGCGCTGGCGGTACTCCAGGAGAAAAAAATCCCGCACGGTGATATTCGTGTGGCGTTCACTCCGGATGAAGAAGTGGGCAAAGGTGCTAAGCACTTTGACGTTGACGCATTTGATGCACGCTGGGCCTATACCGTTGATGGCGGTGGTGTCGGTGAACTGGAGTGCGAGAACTTCAATGCGGCATCGGTCACTATCAAAATCGTTGGCAACAATGTTCACCCGGGCTCTGCGAAAGGGGTGATGGTGAATGCGTTGTCACTTGCTGCGCGCATTCACGCTGAAGTGCCGGCTAATGAAAGCCCTGAATGCACCGATGGCTATGAAGGTTTCTACCATCTGCACGGCATTAAAGGCTCGGTTGATAAAGCGGAAATGCACTACATCATCCGCGATTTTGACCGTGAACAATTTGAAGCGCGTAAACGCAAGATGATGGATATCGCAAAGAAGGTGGGCAAAGGCCTGCACCCGGATTGCTATATCGAGCTGGTGATCGACGACAGCTATTACAACATGCGCGAGAAAGTGGCCGAGCACCCTTATATTATCGAAGTGGCGCAGCAGGCGATGCGTGACTGCGACATCGAACCGATCATGAAACCGATTCGCGGTGGCACCGATGGCGCACAACTGTCGTTTAAAGGTTTGCCTTGTCCTAACCTGTTCACCGGCGGCTATAACTATCACGGCAAACACGAGTTTGTGACGCTGGAGGGGATGGAAAAAGCGGTGGCTGTGATTGTGAGGATTGCGGAGCTGGTGGCTAAGCGGGGGTAAACATAAGTCGGATGTCGCTTGCGCTAATCCGACCTACGGAAGACTGATGTAGGGTGGATTAACGCAAGTGACATCCACCCATACGTTTCTATTTAATCTTCGAAATACCAGTACCCGCTATTCACCAGCGCTGCCAGCATGGCAAGGAACGACGGGTCTTCTAACGCATCACCAAACATTTCTGCTTTCAGTGTGATATTGCTCGCTAATGCTTCAAGCGCAGGGCGATGCGGGCTGTCAATTTTCTCGCCGTTGACGTAAATCTCATCGGCAATACGCAGCACGCGTAATCCACCGAGGCGAGTAATGGCATCACCTTGTTTCAGTGCGTCATAAATCTCGTCAGGCTGATAGGGTGGCTCTGGTGGTGCAACGTCAAGTTCGTGGCGTGACTGGGAAACAAACTCGCCGAACCAGGTTTTAAAATGCTCTGGCTGGTTAATCAGTCCCAGCATCATTTCGCGTAACTTGTCCATTTCCTGTGGCAGAACATCAGCCGGATGCTGGCGTGCAGGCACGTCAGGGTCGGTATAACGCTGGCTGCCCAGTTCGCGTTGCAACACATAATCGGCAAAACCACTAATCAGCTCGCGGCCACTTGGCGCACGGAAACCTACCGAGTAGTTCATCGAGTTTTCCAGCGAGTAACCTTCGTGCGGGAAACCAGGCGGAATATAGATAATATCTCCCGGCTCCAGCTCTTCGTCGATGATGGCGTCGAACGGCTCAACTTGCAGCAAATCAGGGTGCGGGCAGTGTTGTTTCAGGGCGACTTTCTCCCCGACACGCCAGCGGCGGCGGCCAACCCCCTGAATGATAAATACGTCGTACTGATCGAAATGCGGGCCAACGCCGCCGCCTGGAACCGAGAAAGAGATCATCAGATCGTCAATTCGCCAGTCTGGCAGGGCACGGAATGGGCGCATCAGGCGGGCACTTTGTTCATGCCAGTGGTTAACCGCCTGAACCAGTAAAGACCAGTTGTTTTCGCCCAGGTGATCGTAGCTCTGGAACGGACCGTGACTGACTTGCCATCTGCCGTCGTTATGGCTGACCAGGCGGCTGTCCACCTCGTTTTCCATGGCAAGGCCTGCCAGTTCATCAGGGGAGATAGGGTCGATGAAATTTTTGAAGCCACGTTTTAGAACCACCGGGCGTTTTTGCCAGTAGTTCGCGATGAAATCGGGCCAATTTAGGTCGAGTTGATAGTCCATATTATTATCCGGCAGGTGAAGGAGCCTGCCGAGGATTATAACGGATGGTGCCCGCCGTTACGGGAGTATTTTCAATCTTCTTCTCGGTCTGGACGCTGGCGCGCAAAAATCACTTCCATACGTGCACCACCCAGTTCACTGGTCGAGGTTTGAATCTCGCCGTCGTATTGCTCCACGATTTCACGAGCGACGGATAATCCGACACCTTGCCCAGGTCGCAAGGTGTCTGCGCGTTGCCCACGGTCAAACACCATGCTGCGTTTGCTTTCCGGGATTCCTGGGCCGTCGTCGTCAACGATTAAATGCAGCGTGTCATCGAGCTGTCGGCCAGATATTTCAACAAATTCAAGGCAATATTTGCAGGCGTTATCGAGCACATTACCCATTACTTCCATAAAGTCATTTTTCTCGCCCACAAAAGTGATTTCCGGTGAAATATCGAGCGTGATATTCACCCCTTTGCGTTGATAAACCTTGTTAAGCGCGGAACACAGGCTGTCGAGTAGCGGGGCGACCGGATGAAGCTCACGGCTGATAAGCGCACTGTCGCCACGCATGCTGGCGCGATGCAGGTAATAGCCAATTTGCTGTGATATTCGGCTGATTTGTTCCAGCATCAACGGTTCCGCTTCTTCGATATTTAGCTTCTTAGTGCGCATTGAACGCAGGGTGCTTTGTAACACCGCCAGCGGTGTTTTCAGACTGTGCGTTAAATCGGTCAGAGTAGTGCGGTATTTATCGTAACGGTCGCGTTCAGTGCGCAGCAGGCGGTTGAGATTGCGCACCAGGCTGGTCAATTCGCGTGTGGTTTCGGAGTTCAGGCTGTCACGGTCGTGTTTTTCCAGTTCACGTACTTCTTTTGCCAACTCTTCGATAGGGCGCAAGCTCCAGCGCGCGGCTAACCAAAGCAACGGGATAACCAATAATAGGTTGGCGAGGAAAACACAGGTAAACAAACTCCAGACCGTATACGAGCGTTTTAACTCGATTGGAATGGTGTCGACCACCACAATGGTTAAAGCGGGCATTTTGCCCATTGCCGGGTATTTGTTGACTGCAACGGAGTGGCTGACTTCATCGCTGTAGTCGCCATTATAAAAATCTTTTAGCTGGTTCTGGAGATTTTGGTCGTTGCCTAACAAGTCATGGCTGGTATCAAAATTGGCTTCCAGGTCGTGAAAACCGTCGGTGACGAGCCATTCTTTTTTAATTTGCTGCACCACATGTGGCAAATCACGCTGAGCCCACATCAGCTTGCCTTTATCATCGTAGATAAGGGCCATAGTCGGAGTTTTCAGATTCAGGTTTTCAGGAATCACGACATTTATCTTGCCGTTCTCGTAGGTCGCGAGGGTATAAAACAGGTTGCTCTCGCCGCGCAGCAAACGAAAAGTTGTTTTATCAAAACTGATGTTATAACCCACCAGTGCCACAACGCCGTAGGCCAGCGACAGCACCAAAACCACGGCGGCGGTTGCGAGTAAAAAGCGAACCCGTAACGATAACGGTAAAAAATGTCGGATGAATTTCATGGTTAACGCAAATCGAAGCGGTAACCCTGACCGCGCACCGTTGTGATGGCTTCGTGGGGGTATTCAGCCAGGATCTTCTTGCGCAGACGTCCCATCAATACATCAATGGTGTGGCTTTCGCGCAGTTCGGCATCGGGGTAAAGCTGGAGCATGAGTGAATCTTTACTGACCACTTTGCCATTATTGCGGATCAGCGTTTCCATAATGGTGTATTCAAAGGCAGTAAGCTTGATAAGGTTGTCGTTGATAAGCAGCTCGCGGCGTGACAAATCGACCTGGAAAGGGGGCAGGGAAATAACCTGTGATGCCAGGCCGCTGTTGCGGCGCATTAAAACCTGCATGCGTGCGACCACTTCTTCAAGATGAAACGGCTTAGTCACGTAATCATCAGCACCTGCTCCCAGCACTTCGACCTTGTCCTGCCAGCCCTCACGCGCGGTAAGCACCAGAATAGGAATTGTCACGTCGTGGCTGCGCCAGCGGCGAATCAGGCTCAGGCCATCTTCATCGGGCAGGCCTAAATCGACAATGGCAATATCGGGGGTATGTTCATTCAGGAAATAGTCAGCTTCTTTGGCATCTTCAGCAGCATCGACCTGATGCCCGGACTCACGAAGCTGAACCTTGAGATGGTGACGTAACAGAGCATTATCTTCTACAACCAGAACTCGCATTCTTTATCCCCCAGAATATAAACGGCATTGATAGTTTAACGCTAATTATCAACGAGGGGGCATAAACCATGCGTAAACAGGCGGGGATGAAAAAAACGCCACCGCAGAGGGTGGCGTAGGAAAGTTATTTCAGTTCGTCAACCATGGTGATTGCGCGGCCAATATAGTTAGCCGGGGTCATCGCTTTCAGGCGAGTTTTTTCCTCTTCTGGCAGCTCAAGGCTGTCGATAAACTGCTTCATGCCTTCCGCATCAACGCGTTTGCCGCGAGTCAGTTCTTTGAGCTTCTCGTAAGGCTTTTCAATGCCGTAACGGCGCATCACGGTCTGAATTGGCTCAGCCAACACTTCCCAGTTGAGATCAAGTTCTGCCAGCAGACGGTCACGGTTCACTTCCAGCTTGCTCACACCTTTCAGGGTTGACTGGTATGCAATCAGCGCATAGCCAATACCAACTCCCAGGTTACGCAGCACGGTGGAGTCAGTCAGGTCGCGCTGCCAGCGTGAAACAGGCAGTTTGCTCGCCAGATGTTGCAGCATCGCGTTAGACAGGCCCAGGTTGCCTTCGGAGTTTTCGAAGTCAATTGGGTTAACTTTGTGCGGCATAGTAGAGGAGCCGATTTCGCCAGCAATCGTTTTCTGCTTGAAGTGGTTCAGCGCGATGTAACCCCAGACGTCACGATCGAAGTCGATCAGAATGGTGTTAAAGCGTGCGATGCAGTCAAACAGCTCAGCGATGTAATCGTGCGGCTCGATTTGTGTGGTGTACGGGTTCCACTGAATGCCCAGTGAAGTCACGAACTCTTCGCTGAACTGGTGCCAGTCAACTTCCGGGTAAGCAACCATGTGGGCATTATAGTTACCCACAGCGCCGTTGATTTTGCCCAGAATGTCCACTTTCTCTAACTGACGGAACTGGCGTTCCATACGGTATGCCACGTTCGCCATCTCTTTACCCATTGTTGATGGGGTGGCTGGCTGGCCGTGGGTACGGGAAAGCAGTGGAATATCGCGATACTGAACCGACAGATCTTTCACCGCGTCGATCACTTTGCGCCAGTACGGCAGTACCACGTCCTGGCGTGCAGTTTGCAGCATCAACGCGTGGGACAGGTTGTTGATATCTTCAGAAGTACAGGCGAAGTGAATAAATTCAGATACCGCATGCAGGGCAGGAACGGCCTCTACTTTTTCTTTCAGGAAATACTCAACCGCTTTTACGTCGTGATTGGTGGTGCGTTCAATAGTTTTGATGCGTGCTGCATCTTCTTCACTAAACTCAGCAACAATTTTATCAAGGTAACCGATTGCGTCTGCGTCAAAAGCAGGAACTTCCTTGATCGCTGCGTGCGTGGCCAGTTTTTGCAGCCAACGTACTTCGACTTGTACGCGGAATTTCAGCAAACCAAATTCGCTGAAAATAGCGCGCAGAGCGCTGACTTTGTCGCCGTAACGTCCATCAACGGGGGAAACGGCGGTCAGTGAGGATAATTCCATAAGTTACAACTCCAGAGAGGTTAACATTGAGCAAGAATTTGTTTGGCCTGAGCACACAGGCGACTACGAGAAAACATTAACTGCAAGCGGCCACCGCCAACTTGATGCCACAACACGGCGGCACGGATACCGGCCAATAATGAGGCGCGAACTTTGCTCTGCACCTGCGGGCTTTGCAGCACTGCAGGGGAGCCGGTGACCTGAATACGTGGGCCAAGTGGGCTAATAACATCAACATAAATCCCGGCCATGGCGCTCAGAAGCGTATCGGACTCAAGGTCAAAATGATCAAGCTGACGCTGCAACCCGGCAATGCTTGAGCCGAGTTTGTCCATGGCGCCTTTGCTGCCGTGAAGCTTACGTTCCAGCACCATGAGACTTAATGTGTAGCGCGTCAGTTCAGCGTTCAGACCCTGGCGATTACTGGCGTTCAACACGCCGAGCAAGGTTTCCAGACCGAGTTTAAGATTGGCTTCGTTGCCACCAAAAACATCCAGCGTGGAGCCTGGGTTTTGATCGATAACGCTGTTCAACGAGACATGCAGCGCATCGTTATCGCAATGCCCCTGGTGAGCCAATTGCTGAACCAGACGGGCAGACTGGCAGATTCCTGCCAGTGCGATGGTGATGTCATAGTAATTCTTGGCCACGGAGCTTCTTCCTTGCTGACAATTTTTAAACAGTGAGCGGCAGACGCTGCTCAATAACACCACCACCGAGGCATACTTCACCGAGATAGAACACGGCAGACTGGCCTGGTGTGACGGCAGCAACAGGTACATCAAAACGCACTTCAATACGGTCTGCATCCAGCGGTGTAATCACGCATGGAAGGTCAGACTGGCGATAGCGGGTTTTGACCGTACACTTCAGTGGTTCGGTCAACGTTTCACGGTCAACCCAATGCAGTTGCTGTGCAATTAAGCCAACGGACATCAGTCGTGGATGCTCACTACCCTGAGCCACAACCAGAATATTGTTCTCAACGTCTTTATCGACGGTGTACCACGGCTCTTCGCTACCGTCTTTGGTGCCACCAATGCCCAGACCTTTACGCTGGCCCAAAGTGTGGTACATCAAACCCTGGTGCTCACCAATGGTTTCGCCATCAACGGTGACAATTTTACCGGGTTGCGCGGGTAGGTAGCGGCCGAGGAATTCACGGAATTTGCGCTCGCCGATAAAACAGATACCGGTGGAGTCTTTTTTCTTCGCGGTGATCAAATCTAACTCTTCGGCGATGCGACGCACTTCTGGCTTTTCCAGCTCGCCGACCGGGAACAGGCTTTGTGCGATTTGCTCGTGCCCCAGCGTATAAAGGAAGTAGCTCTGATCTTTGTTGCTGTCTAAGCCGCGCAACAGGCGACTTTTACCGTCCACATCTTCGCGACGCACGTAGTGACCGGTGGCGATGTAATCGGCACCTAAATCTTCGGCGGCAAATTCGAGGAAAGCTTTAAATTTGATCTCTTTGTTGCACAGAATATCCGGGTTTGGTGTGCGCCCGGCTTTGTACTCTTCCAGGAAGTGTTCAAACACGTTATCCCAGTATTCTGCGGCAAAGTTTACGGTGTGCAGTTCAATGCCGAGTTTGTCACAAACGGCTTGTGCATCCGCTAAATCAGCAGCTGCAGTGCAGTACTCCTCGCCATCATCCTCTTCCCAGTTCTTCATGAACAGGCCTTCCACCTTGTAACCTTGTTGTTGCAACAGGTACGCGGAAACGGAGGAATCGACACCGCCGGACATCCCGACGATCACTTTTTTTGGGCTTTCAGACATTGGAGTAACTCACGACATTGAACTTATAAGGCGGCGTATTCTATCACGCATCCCCAAAGCTATCACCCCTAACTAAACGGCCAGTTAAATGCACCCAGAATGCTGAGCGGATAACGTTCAGCACGTTGGTAGCAGCGGATACTTTCGGCAACCAGCGGTGAGCGCAAATTATCAGCGTTAACAATTTGTTGCGCATCGAGCCATAAACAACGATCGATGTCGCTATCGTGTGGCGTTGTCGGGAGTTGTTCGTCGAGATCGATGGAAAACAGAAATCGCAGGAAAGGGGTTTTATCCGGGGCTATCCACTGGTGCATGCGGATAAACGTCTGCGGTTGCGCACAAATACCGGTTTCTTCATATAATTCGCGCTTAGCCGCTTCTATTAACGTTTCGTCAGCTTCCAGGTGCCCGGCAGGCTGATTCCACGTGGCTTTGCCATTGATTGTTTCTTCAACAACCAAAAATTTCCCTTGTGCCTGAACCACGCAGGCGACGGTAACGTGCGGTTTAAACATCGTTATTCTTCCTGTCTCAAATTCGTTAGTGCGATCATTAGAAAGCGATCTGGATCACATATTTTTTCTGTGACCTATACTCTGTTGGATTTCAAAAATCCCACGAGGGTACCATCATGCAGCTTACCACGCGTATTATGCCGCAACAGAAACGTATCGCTTTAGTAGCTCACGATCCTTGTAAACCCGACTTGTTGAACTGGGCGGTTGATAACCAGACGGCTCTTAGCCAACATATCATTTACGCAACTGGCACCACCGGAAACTTATTGCAGGCGCACACTCGGTTATCCGTTCTGGCGCTGATGAGTGGTTCGATAGGGGGCGACCAACAGCTAGGATATCTGATTGCATCAGGCCAGATAGATGTGCTGATTTTCTTCTGGGACCCGCTCAGCGCAGTGCCACATCATTCTGATGTCAAAGCTTTGATGCGGCTAGCAACGGCCTGGAATATCCCGATTGCCAGCAACGCATGTAGCGCTAACTTTTTGATTCACTCGTCGCTCTTTGAGCAGGCGTTGGAAATCACCGTGCCTGATGGCGATGCTTTCCTCAGTAGCCGCGTTTCGCATGTCACTCAACACGGCGTGAATACTCAACACCTTTTATAGCGTGTCGATGGGGATTTCGCGCCATTCACCCGGCGCTAAATCTGCCAGTTCCAGCGTCCCCATTGCATAACGCACCAGGCGCAGAGTCGGGTAACCGACATGCGCCGTCATCCGCCGAACCTGGCGATTACGGCCTTCATACAACGTTATCTTTAACCAACTGGTTGGAATGGCCTTACGCTCACGAATTGGAGGATTACGTGCCCATATCCATGTTGGCTCATCAACTAACTCAGCGCCTGCTGGCAGAGTCGGACCATCGTTGAGCGTCACACCATTTCGCAAAGATTCCAGCGCCTCTTCCGTCGGCACGCCTTCAACCTGCACGAAATAAATTTTACCGGTGCGTTTACCGGGTTCCGTCAGTTTTGCCTGCAATGCGCCGTCATTGGTTAACACCAGCAAACCTTCGCTATCTCTGTCCAGACGGCCCGCCGCGTAAATTCCTTGTAACGGTATGTAATCTTTCAGCGTGCTGCGGCCTGCTTCGTCGGTGAATTGCGGTAGCACATCATAGGGTTTATTGAAGATAACCAGCCGCTTCGGTCCGCTATGCTGTGGTTTTTTGGCAGGTCGTTGTGTGCTGAATCGTTTAACTTGCTGGTTTCTAAAAGAAGTTTTATTCATAGTGTTTTCAGACGTTAGGTATTAACGCATTATAACGGAAATCACCAGTGATTGGCGCGGGCCTGATATTCAAGTAGTATTGACACGCACATTACAAATCATTAACAAAAAGAAGCGCTCGAAGGAGAAGGTTAATGGAAAGCAAAGTAGTTGTTCCGGCGGAAGGTAAAAAGATCACCCTGCAAGATGGCAAACTGAATGTTCCTCACAACCCAATCATTCCTTTCATTGAAGGTGATGGTATCGGTGTGGACGTGACGCCAGCTATGATTAAAGTGGTTGATGCCGCTGTGCAGAAGGCCTACAAAGGCGAGCGGAAAATTTCCTGGATGGAAATCTATACCGGCGAAAAATCTACCCAACTTTATGGCCAGGACGTCTGGCTGCCAGAAGAAACTCTGGACCTGATTCGTGATTACCGTGTGGCGATTAAAGGGCCACTGACCACGCCAGTTGGCGGCGGCATTCGTTCTCTGAACGTTGCTCTGCGCCAGCAACTTGACCTGTACGTGTGCCTGCGTCCGGTGCGTTACTACCAGGGCACACCAAGCCCGGTTAAACACCCAGAGCTGACCAACATGGTTATCTTCCGTGAAAACTCAGAAGATATTTATGCGGGCATCGAGTGGAAGGCTGACAGCGCTGAAGCTGAAAAAGTCATCAAATTCCTGCGTGATGAAATGGGTGTGACGAAAATTCGTTTCCCAGAACATTGCGGTATCGGCATCAAGCCTTGCTCTGAAGAAGGCACCAAACGCCTGGTTCGTGCAGCCATCGAATACGCAATCACCAACGACCGTGATTCCGTGACCTTGGTTCACAAAGGCAACATCATGAAATTCACCGAAGGTGCTTTCAAAGACTGGGGCTACCAGCTGGCGCGTGAAGAGTTCGGCGGCGAGCTGATCGACGGCGGCCCATGGGTGAAACTGAAGAACCCAAATACTGGCAAAGAGATTGTTGTAAAAGACGTGATTGCTGATGCGTTCCTGCAACAGATCTTGCTGCGTCCGGCTGAATACGACGTTATCGCTTGTATGAACCTGAACGGTGACTACATCTCCGACGCTCTGGCCGCTCAGGTTGGTGGTATCGGTATTGCACCAGGTGCGAACATCGGTGATGAATGTGCCCTGTTCGAAGCCACCCACGGCACCGCACCAAAATATGCAGGCCAGGATAAAGTGAACCCAGGTTCTATTATTCTGTCCGCAGAAATGATGCTCCGTCATATGGAATGGTTCGAAGCGGCTGACTTAATTGTTAAAGGTATGGAAGGCGCGATTAACGCCAAAACCGTGACTTACGATTTCGAACGCCTGATGGAAGGCGCTAAGCTGCTGAAATGTTCAGAGTTTGGCGATGCAATGATCGAACATATGTAATTAGCAAAGTTTGCTAATGCTAAAACGGGAGCCTGGTGCTCCCGTTTTTTTATGGGCAAATTTATACTTCAGGTTTTTCGTAACGTGGCAATTGGGTGACTTGATAAACTTTCGTGCTTTCGATGGTGCATCTGTCCGGCGTCGGTATTCCTGAATAAAACAAAAAATACTGCTGTTTCTCCGGGAAGAAAACCAGATCATCTCCATTCTGGAAACTAGTTACGCGAAAGGGAACGTTATTTTTTGTTTTGGTTACCCTAATGCCAGACGCAACCATAAAGTGATCGTCCCATTTCATTGTCGAAAGATTGTGGCTAAACCGTGATATCACTACATTTTCGCGTTGGGGGCATGAAAGCTGGGTCGCTGTAGCAGCAAAAGCGGAAGATTGAGCAAAACCCAGAAGGGTAATTAAGAGAATGAGTTTCATAAAATATCTTATTTGTAATGCATTGTAATAATAAGGTAACACGTTTCGCTATGGAGTTTAACTTCACGGGTTACTCGCATCATGAGATATTAATCTGCAAATGGTGCTTTGGTTTTGAATAATTTAGCCCTTTTTAAATGCTTTGCTGCTTTTTTATGCCTGAAATGGTTCATTTAAAATCAATAAGTTGAATTTTTGAGCGAACGATTCACAGGGGTTTGCATAGCTGCCCGGCTTTGTATAATATGTTTTCCACGCCGACTTAGCTCAGTAGGTAGAGCAACTGACTTGTAATCAGTAGGTCACCAGTTCGATTCCGGTAGTCGGCACCATACATTAAAAAAGCCACCTTTTAGGTGGTTTTTTTTCGTCTGTATTTTAGTGAAAAAGGAAGGCTAGCTGTTGATAGCACTTCCTTCTAATTTCCTAGATCCAACCCTGCTGGCTTGCTAGCCATACAAGAATTGCTACCACTATTAATACGATGGTTGTTTTTCTCATAACTGCGAAACCCGTTTAAAACAACTGACGATGAGGGGCGAGGATGATATCAGGAGTTGAAGACGGAAAACCTAACGTTTTTACTGAATTGGTGTGGTTCTACTCTTCGCAAACCAACCAAAAATCGGCTTCGTCGAACATCTCTTCAACCAGACGGTTAATCTTTTCTTTTTCATTCTTGGTGCAGTCGCTGTGAACTGCATTAGTCTGCATCGGTTTTACCCTGACATCGGCATCGGGGAAAATGACCTGAACCCTTCGAGTCAGTTCATTAAGAATTTTTTCATTTGCACCGGGAAGGCCCGCTACATTTCGTTTGTCGTAAACCAATTCAACGAACATTAAAATGCTCCTTCTAAAGCTGTATTTATATACAGTAATAAATATCGGTATTTAAGGCAAGCCTGTTCCCAAAAAACACAGTGTGTGCAGAGGTGAGGTGAGGGTTATTCTGCTTTAACTCCTGTAAGCGGAGTCTCATGTTCACGTGCTTTCATCTGTTCCATGATTAATTGATAAGCAATGTAATACTTGAAGATATTGCTCACGTATTGCACTGTTTCATTGCCAATGCGCAGTTGTGCGATGCGTTCGACATTATCAAACCAGACGTTGGGATCAAGACCTTTGGCCTCGGCTTCTTTACGTAGCCGGGCAATTTTAGCCGGCCCTGCATTATAGGAAGCAAAGGTGAACAGCAGTTTGTTCATTTCGGTCATGGGCTGGTCTGCAAAATAGCGGTCGCACATAAAGCGGATATATTTCACACCCGCGTTAATGTTTGGGTCGATTAACCGTATATCACCGACTTTTAACTCTTTCCCGGTCGTGGGGAGCACTTGCATTACGCCAATCGCACCGCTTTTACTGCGCACCTTCTGGTCAAGGCGAGACTCCTGATAGCCTTGCGCTGCCATCAATAGCCAGTCGATATTATATTGTTCGCCATATTTGCGGAAAATTTCGGTTACCTGGTAAAACTTATCTAACTCCTCTTGTGAGCGGGAGTCTTTCACCCATTTTGTATTACGCAAATATTTATAAACTTGTTGATTTCCGAATGAAGTACCAATTTTATGTGCGGTGGTGAATTTATCTAATTGTTTACGAAGGAGAGGGGAGTTTTTGCGCATTGCCAACGCGATAGAACCATCATCACGAAGAGTAATGTCTTCATATACCACTAGATTGGGATAAATTTGCTTCCATAATAGTGCCAGGTACCTGTCGACAACGGTGTAATCCGCAAGGTTCGCATTCACCATCTCAAGAATATCTTCTGGTTCAAAATTACCAGGGGCTTTAGTGATGACCGCTGGAGGGAGTTTCTTCGCTACTAAGCTTTTATTCAGTGCATCAATACTGGAAATGTAACTGGTCGAAGGATTCACAAACAGAGACTTACCCGACAGGGATTCAACATTCTTTAATTCAGGCGCTTTGCTACTGGCAATAACGACCTCGCGGACGTTTTGCGCCAATGGCGCGCTGAAGTCGACGAGTTTTTCGCGCTCCTCTGTAATCGTCATATTAGCCGCAATTATATCGCCACGCCCGGCGACAAGTTGAGGGATAAGTTGATCGCGTGCGGTCGGAATAAATAGAAGATGTGTTTTCTGAGAGGGTTTTAAACCCTTATTAATTTGTTTATCAAACTCTTGCATCAGTTCGACCATGATGCCGCGTTGTGTGCCGCCGTTATCAATAAAGTAGAAAGTTTTACTGTATGGAATCAAAACGCGCACGACGCGCCTTTTTTGCATCACATCAAAGTCGCCCAGAACGGTATTAACTTTGGTTTCGAATTTCAAAGGGGGGTCTTCGGTGGCTGCGTGCGTCATCGGCAAAAACGTGGTGATCAATAGTACTACCAACAGCAAGCGGATCATGGCTACACCATCTAAGCCTTCCAGCCGGGTACTGTTTAACTATAGCTTGCACCCTGATGGTTTGATTAATAAATGCACGATTTATGATCGGAGTGAGAGTCACAGAGAACGGTCTGCCGCCTGGATGAGAAAATTATTATTTGAAAATAATTCTTGCTTCCAATGAGCGTCTATGAGTAAATGCGTCATCGGTTTGGAAGACAGACCTTATGAAAGCAGTTTTAGTAAAGCAGTCCTCAGTTCAAGCGCTATCAAGTCATCAGATACCCTTCTTCGTGAGTCTCCTCCTAAGTGCCTAAATAAGAAACGTTCTGCAATACAGACCACGTTCGCCATATTAAATGGCTATAAAATATCGAGGAAGTATCTATGTCTAAAATGACTGGTTTAGTAAAATGGTTTAACCCAGAAAAAGGTTTCGGCTTCATCACTCCTGACAATGGTAGCAAAGATGTGTTCGTTCACTTCTCTGCCATTCAGAGCAATGATTTCAAAACTCTGGACGAAGGCCAGAAAGTTGAGTTCTCTGTTGAGAACGGCGCTAAAGGTCCATCAGCAACTAACGTTGTTGCTCTGTAAGACTGCTAACGCATACTAAGACTGACGCATGCGAAGACGGTGAATAACCCGAGCCGTTAAGTCGAAGTGAATAAACCCGCCTGGTGCGGGTTTTTTGTTGTCTGAATTTCCTGAATCCCACCTTTTTTCCTTATTATCAATGCCATATATCTTATGTGGTTACTCAATTATTTACATTAAATAACGCTGCACCCTCAGTAGGTTTACACCAGGTAGACTATGCTTCCAGTGAAATATACTTATTTCAGCTTCGCATGCATTAATAACTGGAGTTTTTTTATGGGCTTTTGGCGTATTGTTTTTACGATTATTTTACCACCGCTTGGTGTCTTGCTGGGTAAAGGGTTCGGTTGGGCATTTCTTTTGAATATTGTACTAACGCTACTGGGTTACATCCCTGGCCTGATTCATGCGTTCTGGGTGCAAAGCCGCGATAAATAAAATAAAACACGCAGGCTAGTTTTTTACGTACGTTACGCAAACTATATAAAGTGGCGTAACGTACGAGCGGCAACCCTACTTGCCGTGTTCCTCGCATTACCACTCATCACCACCCTGTTTACATTTTCGCCTAAGAATGTTCTGATATAGCCAATTATTTAATGAGCTACAGAGTTACTTTATGTTTCAGTTAAAACCGGGAATGCTGGCAATAATCATCGGTTCCCGTACTGCCGCCGGGCGTGTGAATGTGGGCAAATCAGTCGAGCTTTTTGGGCTGTGTGAGCCGGGTGAAAGCTTTTTGAACCCAGTAACCGGTGTTGTGACACAACTCCCACATGATGCGAATTATCCGCTGTGGCTGGTCACGGGCAATGTCGTGGCATTTGATGGTCGCGAAGGTTATACCTTTGTTCGCGGCGAATATTTGATGCCACTGGATAAGACATTATTGCCTGAGGTTGATGAAGCGCAGGTGGTTTATTAAAGAGTATGAAGGCAGAGGAGGTGAGCTACTCGCAACTATTGCCTTCATTCACGACTATCAGCCGTTAGCCTTATCTAGCTCGTCGACTCTGGCAATCAGTTCGACGAGTTCAGTTTCCGCATAAACTTCGATACCGTGCTGTCGCAACAATGCGGCTGCAACGCCCATTCCAGGCTGCGTTACCCCCTGAAAAGAACCATCATAAATTTTCTGACTGCCACAGGTAGGGCTGCCATCCGTCATTAAAGCCAGCTGGCACCCGGAATCTTGTGCGGTTTTTAACGCAAGCCATGCGGCTAATAAATAGTGCTGGCTAACGTCCGTCCCATCACTTTCCAGAATGGTTGCCATGCCTTTTAGTGCTTCCTGCCCGCCGCCGCCAACCAACTCTGCCGGGAGTCGCGGCGTTGCAAGCCCCGCGGCTAATTCAGGACAATGAACGACCAGACGTTGCTCTTGCTGCCAGCGAGCTAACACCTCTGCAATCAGCGGCTTATCTTGACCGTTATAGCGAATTTTAAAGCCCATCAGGCAGGCACTGACCAGTATTTTTGTTTTCATTACATCACGCAGAAGTGAGAGACAATGCACGTTACTACAGTATGTTGTGCTTACGCCACCCTGCTAATTTTGGGCGTTGCAGGGCAAAAGGTAATGGCATACTCTATCATTCCTTATGTAGTAGATGCTGTTAAACATAAGGATAATCAATTAAATGCCTCCATTACCTTTGAAACAAACCCTTCGCGTTGCGCTGGTTGGTGACTATAACCCGTCGGTCATTGCACATCAGGCTATTCCTCTTACTTTAGATAATGCTGCTGAATATGTTGGCGTCACTGTTGACTACGATTGGTTGCCAACACCAGAAGTCACAAGTCCGGAAGACCTGGTGGGGTATGACGCTATCTGGTGTGTTCCAGCCAGTCCTTATCAGAATGAGAAGGGTGCTTTTTTGGCAATTCGTTTTGCCCGAGAGAACCAGATTCCATTCCTGGGAACCTGCGGTGGGTTCCAGCACGCAATTATCGAGTACGCGCGAAACGTAATGGGCTGGGAAGATGCTGGTCATGCGGAAACTGAAAGCCAGGGCCGACTGGTTATTGCGCCACTCATCTGTTCGCTGGTGGAGAAATCCGACGTTATAGAACTTGAACCCAACTCAATAATTGCTAAAGCGTATGGCAGGGGGAGAATTGAGGAAGGCTACCATTGTAATTATGGGATAGCCGAAAATTTTGCCGAACAGCTGAATCAGTCTCAACTACATGCTACTGGGTGGGATGGACAAGGTGATATTCGTGTCGTTGAGTTAAGCGGGCATCCCTTTTTCGTCGCAACGCTTTTCCAGCATGAGCGTAACGCCCTGAAGGACAAACCTGCGCCGCTGGTTGAGGCGTTGCTCATAGCGGCGCAGCGTTAGTCAGGAAGAGTGATGAGAACGAGCTGGGCTGATCTCCGCATCACGCCCGGCGAGGCTACCGAATATCGCCATCACGCATGCCAGCACCGCGCAGCCAAGTAACGGCAGGCTCCACTGGCCAGTAATATCGTGGACTTTCCCCATGACTGGCGGGCCGAACGCCGCCAGTAAATAACCGACGCATTGTGCCATGCCAGACAGCGCTGCCGCCTGGTGCGCACTGTTAGCACGCAACCCGATAAACGTCAGGCCGAGGATCATCGTCGCACCCGTGCCAAAACCAAATAACACCACCCAGAGGCTGGCAAGCGCTGGCATAAACAGTAAGCCGATGGCGCTGGCCGCACACAGCAAAGCCATCAGGATCGCGATCCCTCGTTGATCTTTCAGGCGGCTTAGCATCAAACCAATCAGCAGACCCGGTGCGGCGGTCGCCAGTTGCATCAGCCCGTGGAGTGAACCGGCTTGCGCTTCGCTATAACCGTGGCTGATAAGTATCGAAGGCAACCAGCCAATCACGACATAATAAATTAGCGAGTTAATACCCAGGAAAAGCGTGACCTGCCACGCCAGCGCGGATGTCCAGATCCCACGGCTATGGAGAGCGTTACTTGAACTCAACGCAGCTTTGGTGTGGTTCGATAGCTGTGGCAGCCAGATAAGCAAAGCGACTATTGGGAAAATCATTAACGCCATTAGTGCACCGGGCCAGCCGTAACCATGCTGTGCGATCGGGACCACCATCATTGAGCCAATCGCCGCCGCAACGCCCATGGTCAGAGAGTACGCGCCAGTCAGGCGTGCGACCTGGCCTGGAAAATCACGCTTAATCAGGCCGGGTAATAGCACATTACCCATCGCAATCCCGCTGCCAATAACAGCGGTACCGATATATAACAGTGCAGTATTTCCTGCAGAGCGAAGTGCTATCCCCCCGCAGATAATCACCATGGCAGCAAACAGGCTGCGTTCAATACCGAAGCGGCGGGCAATACCTGCAGCTAGTGGAGAAACTATCGCAAACGCTAATAGCGGGAGAGTGGTAAGAATGCCCGTTTGTGCCGTAGTCAGCCCAAAAGTATCGCGAATCATATCCAGCAATGGTGCTGCACCGGTAAACGTAACGCGAAGGGTTGTGGCAATCATTAAAATGCCGAGCAGCAACAAGCCGTGTTTTTTCACGCTTGTGGAAGAAATTGACGTCATAGAAATATCCCTTAATACGAAGCGCTCAAGATACACGCTTTAGGAATGGATGGAATCAACGTAAAATGCCAGTTTATCCCTAAATTCGGACAAGGTTATGGAGCGCGGTTTAGCCCTCGAAGGTTTCGACCCTGATAGCAATTGCCATCCTGCGCAGGCATTTCGTATCCTGGTGTCAGAAAGTGAGAACGAAATTGCCTTCCATCAGCATAGAAAAGGGCAATTGATTCTGGCTTTGCACGGTGGGATTACCTGCGAAGTTGAACAGGCGCTGTGGATGGTGCCAACTCAGCATGCGGTCTGGATCCCCGGAGAAATGCCTCACAGTAACCGGGCTACGGCTAATGCACGCCTGTGTTTTCTGTTTA
This sequence comes from Buttiauxella cochleicola, assembly GCF_021282405.1. NCBI lineage: Bacteria > Pseudomonadati > Pseudomonadota > Gammaproteobacteria > Enterobacterales > Enterobacteriaceae > Buttiauxella > Buttiauxella cochleicola. The sequence goes on along the minus strand of NZ_JAJSOU010000010.1, from coordinate 65,927 downwards.
TTGAACCGGGGGCGGTAGAGATGCCCGCTCAATGCTGCACACTGAGAATTTCACCGTTGGTCCGCGAGCTTATCCTGCATCTGACTGAACAACATGAAGGTGATTTATCGCAGCCCACAACTCAAAGACTGGTGCAGGTGTTGTTTGATGAATTGCCGCGCCAGGCGGTAGAGCCACTGCATTTACCGATGTCAGGGCATCCGAAGATTCGCTTTATCGCTGACCAACTGGCGCAGCATCCGCAGCAGCGTCAGACTCTGCAACAATGGGCTTCACAACTGGCGATGAGTGAGCGCAATCTGGCCCGCCTGGTGGTGAAAGAGACAGGGCTTAGTTTTCGGCGCTGGCGGCAACAGCTGCAATTAATCATCGCGCTGAGGTTATTAATTAGTGGTTCGTCTGTGCAACAGGTAGCGAGCGAACTCGGGTATGACTCGACCAACGCCTTTATCACCATGTTTAAGAAAGCGCTTGGCAACACGCCAGGGCGTTACCTTGCATCACTGGAACCACAGTAGCGCTGTTACTGTTTCCCTATGATTAGTGAAACCAGTCCGGCTGCGATAAGCGGCCCTACAGGTACACCGCGGAATAGAGCTACGCCAAGAACAGTGCCTACTAATAGGCCCGCCACTAAACTCGGCTGGCTACTCATGAGCGTAACGCCACGTCCGCCAAGCCATGAAACAAATACACCCACAGCGATAGCAACCAGCGATTTCCAGTTGGTGAAAGAGTGCAAAAGGGTACTGGCGGGCAGAGTGCCACTGGCAATCGGGGCCATCACACCGATAGTCAGAATAATTATCCCCACAGTCAGACCCTGCTTTTCAATCCACGGGAAAAAATGACTTAAAGGCGTTACGCGGACAATAATCAGTACCAGAATTGATACAGCAACGGTGGTGTTATGGCTGACAAACCCAAGCCCGGCGAGAGCCAGCAGGATTAATAACGTGGAGTCGAAAATCATTTTTGTTCCTTGCGAAATATAATAAGAGAAAACTATTTTTATTGTTATTAACCACTTTACGCGCACGAGGGTTATGGCGTCAGCCTTTTTAAGTTATTCCCTGTGCTTTTGTGCAAATGCATGATGTTTATTGATATTGCAGGTTTTTCGCAGGTTATGTCTTTGCTGAGGAATATAAAAAAACAAATGACTTTATTTGAGGGATATAAAGAAAATCAGCCAGTATAAGGCTGGCTGATTTTGGGGTTAGTTGTAACTTTTACTCGCCTGCTTTTGGAAAAGCTCACGGAATACAGGGTAGATATCATCCTGGTCGCGAATATGCTGCATCGCGAAGTTATCAAATGTAGATTGTAAATCCTCATATTCACGCCACAGGGTTTGGTGTGCACGGCGCGTAATTTCGATATAGCTGTAATAACGCACCATTGGCAGTAATTTCTTCGCCAGTAATTCATGACACAACGGCGAATCATCAGCCCAGTTATCACCATCAGAAGCTTGTGCGGCGTAAATATTCCACAGTGCCGGGTCGTAGCGCTCCTTCATGACTTCATCCATCAGTTTCAGGGCGCTTGAGACAATCGTACCCCCCGTTTCCTGCGAGTAAAAGAACTCGTGCTCATCGACCTCTTTGGCCTGGGTGTGGTGGCGAATATAAACCACTTCCACGTTTTTATAGGTTCGACTCAGGAACAGATAGAGCAAAATATAAAAGCGTTTTGCCATATCTTTGGTTGCCTGATCCATCGAACCGGAAACGTCCATCAAACAGAACATTACCGCCTGGCTTGAAGGCTCAGGGCGTTTTTCGTAGTTTTTGTAGCGTAAATCGAAGGTATCGATAAACGGCACACGGGCTATTTTCTCGCGCAGTTCGGCAATCTCTTTGCGCAAGCGTTCTTCTTCAAGCAACTGGGCGGGTTCGCTGTTGCTCACCGTTTCAAGACTGTCTTCAAGTTCGTGTAACTGACGCCGTTTACCGGCAGTCATTGCAGTGCGGCGTGCCAGTGAGTTTTGCAATGAACGAACAACACTGATATTCGCCGGTACACCATTCGAGGTGTAACCCGCACGGTGTGATTTAAACTCGGTTATCTGGCGATGCTGATTCTTCTTCAGATTCGGCAATGCCAGATCTTCAAACAATAAGTCGAGATATTCATCTTTAGAGATTTGAAAGACGAACTCATCCTGGCCTTCACCATCCTGACTTGCCTGGCCCTGGCCACCACCTGAACCACCGCCACCACCTTGCGGGCGCTCGATACGGTCGTTCTGTACAAAGTGATCGTTACCCGGGTGAACACGATGGCGCAGTCCACCACGCCCCTGATGAAACATCGGTTCGCTAATATCTTCACTTGGGATAGAGACGGATTCGCCGCTGTCCACGTCGGTTACCGAACGCTTGTTGATGGCCTCGGAAATCGACTGTTTAATCTGAGCTTTATAACGGCGCAAAAAACGCTGGCGATTTACCGCGCTTTTATTTTTTCCGTTCAGTCGCCTGTCAATAAAATAGGCCATATTTCCCCCAAACTTCTTTGCCAACTGCGCAGGGGTGCCACGGTTGTGGCACCCATTTTGACTTAGACGTTATGAAGATTTGCGCACCCGCAGATACCATTCGCACAGCAGACGGACTTGTTTGCGGGTATAGCCTTTCTCCATCATACGATCGACAAAGTCATCGTGTTTCTTCTGCTCGTCGGTCGAGGTTTTGGCATTGAACGAGATAACGGGCAGCAACTCTTCGGTGTTCGAGAACATTTTCTTCTCGATAACCGTGCGCAGCTTCTCGTAGCTGGTCCAGTTAGGGTTACGACCATTATTGTTGGCTCGGGCACGCAAGACGAAGTTAACGATCTCATTACGGAAATCTTTCGGGTTGCTGATGCCAGCCGGTTTTTCAATTTTTTCCAGTTCCGCGTTCAGGGATTCACGGTCAAACAACTGGCCGGTATCCGGGTCGCGGTACTCCTGATCCTGAATCCAGAAGTCAGCGTAGGTTACATAACGGTCGAAAATGTTTTGCCCGTACTCTGAGTAAGATTCGAGGTACGCCGTCTGAATCTCTTTACCGATAAATTCAGCGTATTTAGGGATCAGATAGCCTTTCAAGTGCTCAAGATATTTCTCTGCAATATCCTGCGGGAACTGCTCGCGCTCTATCTGCTGCTCCAGGACGTAGAACAGGTGTACCGGGTTGGCAGCTACTTCCACGTGGTCAAAGTTGAACACACGGGAGAGGATTTTGAACGCAAAACGTGTCGACAGCCCGTTCATGCCTTCGTCTACACCGGCGTAATCACGATACTCCTGGTAGGATTTCGCTTTCGGGTCGGTATCTTTCAGACTTTCACCGTCATATACCCGCATTTTGGAGTAAATACTGGAGTTTTCTGGCTCTTTCAGGCGCGACAGAATTGAGAAGCGCGACAGTGTTTCCAGCGTGCCAGGGGCACATGGCGCGTGCATCAATTCAGAGTGAGTCAGCAGTTTCTCGTAGATTTTGATCTCTTCGGAAATCCGCAGGCAATAAGGCACTTTGACGATGTAAACACGGTCAAGGAACGCCTCATTGTTTTTGTTATTACGGAACGTCACCCACTCAGATTCGTTGGAGTGCGCCAGAATAATGCCGTTAAACGGCAGGGCGGAGATACCTTCAGTCCCGTTATAGTTCCCCTCCTGAGTTGCAGTCAGCAACGGGTGGAGCACTTTAATTGGGGCTTTGAACATCTCCACGAATTCCATGATGCCCTGGTTTGCGCGGCACAAAGCACCGGAATAACCATAAGCATCAGGATCGTTTTGCGCGTGGTTTTCCAGTTTACGGATATCCACTTTACCGACCAGCGCCGAAATATCCTGGTTGTTTTCGTCACCCGGTTCGGTTTTGGCGATGGCAATTTGCGCCAGAATCGACGGCCAGACTTTTACCACGCGGAATTTGGTGATGTCGCCACCAAACTCATGCAGCCGTTTTGCCGCCCACGGTGACATAATCGTGCCGAGATAGCGGTTTGGGACGCCGTACTCTTTTTCAAGAATCGAGGCATCTTCTTGCGGATTGAACAGACACAGCGGGTGGTCATTCACCGGGCTGCGTTCGCCATTGGCACTCAATGTGTAAATCGGCACACGCTGCATCAATGCTTTCAGACGTTCAGCGAGTGAGGACTTACCACCACCGACCGGCCCGAGTAAATAGAGTATCTGTTTCTTCTCTTCCAGCCCTTGGGCTGCGTGTTTGAGATAGGCAACAATCTGCTCGATGGCTTCTTCCATGCCATAGAACTCTTCAAACGCCGGATATCGGGAAATCACACGGTTCGAAAAGAGACGGGATAGCCGTGGCTCAGTGGCAGTATCCACCATCACTGGCTCACCAATGGCCATCAATAGCCTTTCTGCCGCGTTAGCATAGGCACTGCGATCTTGCTTACATACAGCAAGAAACTCCTGCAGTGTGAACTCTTCGTCCTTGGCAGCTTCATAACGCTGGCGATAGTGATCGAATATATTCATGGCATGCCGTCCTTTCGTTTTTAGCACAGGTTAGAGAGCCGAAGGTAATAGTAATGGGGGCTCCCGGAAGACGTCTCCTGAATCTTGAGCAACCCTTATGCCAACTTCGTTAGTGGCAGTTTTATTGCTGCGTTCAGCGTATTTCATCTTCCTAAAATAAAGCGTAGATGGCATTTGCAAAACTTGCATACGGCCACAAGCCAATTTCAATGACATATCAATAACTCATCCATTTATTTCTCCTTTTGTTGTTAAAGGAAGCTACGGCGTTCATATGTCGTTCATAAAAATGAAAAGAAGGTGAAACCTGTATGCGAGATGTTGATAAGTTGCTTTTAGGTTTAATTTGAGTAAAAAATTTGGGGTGAGGAGCTTCGGAGGTTACACTCTTACCGCTGATTATTTGATTAAAGGACTTAATGGATTGTGAGCAAATTCAAAATTCTGACATTAGGGGCATTGCTTGCCTCATCTTTTTCTGTTGTGCATGCCGCTGACGGCCCATGGTCTTTAGGCGCTGCAGCCCTCGTTACCCCAAATCCATATAAAGGCGATCAGGATCGTGTGTATCCAGTTCCGATGGTGGGTTACGAAGGTGATAGTTTTTACTTACGTGGTTTAAATGCGGGTTACTACCTGTGGAATGACAAGACCGATAAATTGTCTGTGACTGCGTATTATTCACCGCTCTTCTTCCGTGCGAAAGACAGTGATTCAAAAAGTATGCGTCAGTTGGACAATCGTCACGCGACGCTGATGGCTGGCCTTTCTTATGTGCATTACACCGATTATGGTTTCCTGCGTACCGTGCTTGCAGGTGATACCCTGGACAACAGTAATGGCATCACCTGGGATACCGCATGGTTATATCGCTACAACAGCGACAGATTGACTCTGACACCAGGTATCGGTGTGCAGTGGAGTAGCGATAACCAGAACGATTACTACTATGGTGTCAGCAAGAAAGAGTCCAGCCGCAGTGGCCTGAGTTCTTACGAAGCTGAAAGCAGTTGGTCACCGTATGTTGAGCTGTCAGTGAATTACAAGCTGACAGACAGCTGGAATGTATTCGGTATGGGTCGTTATGTTCGTCTGGCAGACGAAGTTACTGACAGCCCAATGATCGATAAGCAGTGGACTGGGGTATTGCTGACTGGCGTGACCTACAGTTTCTGATGGTGCAACTCATGCACTTCAACGGGGCGCTTGCGCCCCGTTTTCATTATGGTGGTGCAATGATTTAAGGAGAGTTGTCATGGCGAATCAAATTTCTTTTTCTGCATCAAAACCTTTGCCTGGTATCGGGCAGGGTACCTGGTATATGGGTGAAAACACCTCGCAACGTGCGGATGAAGTGCGTGCGCTCCAAACGGGCCTTGATCTCGGCTTAACGCTTATTGACACCGCTGAAATGTATGCTGATGGCGAGGCGGAAAAAGTGGTGGGTGAAGCTATTAGCGGCAGACGCGATGACGTTTTCCTCGTTTCAAAAGTGTACCCATGGAATGCGTCGGGGCAGCAGGCAATTGCCGCCTGCGAGGCGAGCCTGAAACGGCTAAAAACAGATTATCTCGACCTCTATTTACTGCACTGGCGTGGTGAGATCCCCCTGCAGGATACGGTCAGTGTTATGCAGCAACTGATTGAGCAAGGCAAAATTCGCCGCTGGGGTGTTTCGAATCTCGACTATGTAGATATGCAGGAGTTATGGAGTACGTCTGGTGGGCGTGGTTGTGCTACCAACCAGGTGCTTTATCACCTTGCATCTCGTGGGATTGAACATGATTTATTGCCATGGTGCCAGCAACAACATATGCCTGTTATGGCTTATTGCCCGTTAGCTCAAGCTGGACGTTTGCGTAGTGGGTTGATGAACCATCCGGCGCTCAATGAGTTGGCAAACCATAAGGGTGTGAGCGTCGCGCAGCTATTACTGGCGTGGGTCATTCACCATGATGGTGTGATGGCCATTCCGAAAGCGGGGAGTGTGGCGCATGTGAAAGAAAATGCGGCGGCACTCGAAATTGCCTTGAGTCAGGAAGAAATAGCACTGATGGAAAAGGCGTTCCCGGCACCGGGCCGCAAAACGCCTTTAGATATGGTTTAAGCTTTTTTCGCTACACGAATAGTTGTCGCTAAACGAGCTGGTTTATCAGCGGTCGCTTTCTGCGTTGCGCTTGCACATGCGGTTTCAACACACACAAAAGTCTTGTAACCATCATCTGGCATATCTGCCATTGAAGTAGACAGTGCCGGGCCTGGGTTCCAGCCAACCACATTGACGTGGTGGTGGTGAACAACGTCGATGGTGCGGTTCAGGCTCGCATCATGAATGACGCTGCACTCTTCTGGTTCCAGATAAACACGGTCTGTGCGATCCGGGAAGGTCTGCACGCCGTCGGTTAACTGACCTTCAGAAGCGTTAAGCACTTTATCGATATATTTTTTACCCAGACCACTCACTTTCACATCAGCAATATCGCCAACGTTGAAATAAGTATGCAGAGCGGAGTTAACTTCGAACTCGCCGTGCGCTTCCAGTTCCATCTCACAGGTTTTACCCAGTTTGTAACGAGCATACAGGGTAAAGTCATGTGGCCAGTACTTGCGAGTCGCATCGCTGCTTTGCAATTCGAAGGTCAGGGCAACGCCACTTTCATCTTCGTTATGCGCAGTCAGAGTCCATGGCAGGTTGCGGGCAAAACCATGTGCTGGCAGGTCTGCTTGTGCACCAGGGCCAAACCATGGCCAGCAAATTGGCACGCCGCCACGAATGGCCGTGCCGTGCTTGAACGGTGTATTGCCGCTGAGCCAAAGCACTTCTTCTTCACCAGCTGGTTTCCATGACAAAAGGTGTGCGCCTTGCAAAGTCACAGCACCACGAGCTTGTGGATGTTCAACCACGATAACTTCCAGCTCATCAATTTGACGGCGGGAAATAGAAGGAGTGATTTGTTCAACTACTGGAAGGGCAAAAATTTTGTTAATCATTGACTCACCTATCAATCGAAGGCAAAAAAAAGGCGACCGCATGGGTCGCCTTCAGGACTAATAGCTCATCTCAACTTATTTGGAGATGTGAGCGATCAGGTCCAGTACTTTGTTTGAGTAGCCAGTTTCGTTGTCGTACCAGGAAACCAGTTTCACAAAGTGGTCGTTCAGTGCGATACCAGCTTTAGCATCGAACACAGAAGTACAGATTTCGCCGTTGAAATCAGTAGATACAACGTCGTCTTCGGTGTAACCCAGAACGCCTTTCATTGGGCCTTCAGAAGCCGCTTTGATTGCTTTCTTGATTTCTTCGTAAGACGCAGCTTTTTCCAGACGAACGGTCAGGTCAACTACAGACACGTTTGGAGTTGGAACGCGGAACGCCATACCAGTGATTTTGCCGTTCAGCTCTGGCAGTACAACGCCTACAGCTTTAGCAGCACCGGTAGAAGAAGGGATGATGTTCTGAGCTGCGCCGCGGCCGCCGCGCCAGTCTTTGTGAGACGGGCCATCAACAGTTTTCTGAGTAGCGGTAGTTGCGTGAACAGTGGTCATCAGGCCTTCAACGATACCGAAGTTGTCGTTGATAACTTTAGCCAGTGGAGCCAGGCAGTTAGTGGTGCAAGATGCGTTAGAAACGATATCCTGGCCAGCATATTTCTCGAAGTTAGCACCTTTAACGAACATAGGAGTGCTGTCTTTAGAAGGACCAGTCAGAACAACCTTTTTAGCGCCAGCAGTGATGTGCTTACGAGCAGTTTCGTCAGTCAGGAACAGACCAGTTGCTTCAGCAACAACGTCTACGTTGACTTCGTTCCACTTCAGGTTAGCCGGGTCACGTTCTGCGGTAACACGGATAGTTTTGCCGTTAACAACCAGGTGGCCGTCTTTGACTTCTACAGTGCCGTTGAAACGACCGTGAGTTGAGTCGTACTTCAGCATGTAAGCCATGTATTCAGCGTCTAACAGGTCGTTGATTGCAACGATCTCGATGTCAGAACGTTCCTGAGCAGCACGGAAAACAATACGGCCGATACGGCCAAAACCGTTGATACCTACTTTGATAGTCATATATTCCACCAGCTATTTGTTAGTGAATAAAAGGTTGCCTGTAAAATTACAAAAACCTTACTCAGCGTCAAGCGGAATCGTGTCAATCATTGCGACAAATCAATCCTATGGACATCATTTGAACGACTGAACCGCCTCGCGCTTCCCTTTTGGCTCTTTATCCAAATGGGGACGATGCGAGGAATTTTAAAGGACCATTCCAACAAGAATGTGACGGCGATCACAATTGACGCTGCGCCAGAAATTCAGGGCTAAGTTTAGAACAAAAAACAGCACGGTGTTGTTAATTTTTTGTTAGAATCATGCTGTTATCAGTTACAGTTCCCACTGCCCGAGATGTACGCATATGGCTAACCAATTACCTCCTGATTTATCGAAAAAAAACCTTTCTGAGATGCAGTTTTATGTCACCCAGAAGCATGGCACTGAGCCACCGTTTTCCGGGCGTCTGCTGCATAACAAACGGGAAGGGGTGTATCACTGCCTGGTCTGCGACGCACCGTTGTTTATGTCAGAGTCTAAGTATGACTCAGGCTGCGGCTGGCCTAGCTTCTATGAACCAGTAAGCGACAGCGCTATTAACTACATCAAGGACTTCTCACATGGTATGGAGCGGATTGAAATCCGCTGCGGCAATTGTGAAGCCCACTTAGGCCATGTTTTCCCGGATGGCCCGCAGCCAACAGGTGAACGTTACTGCGTGAATTCAGCCTCATTAAACTTCACCGACGACCAAAACGGTGAGCAAATCGAAGGTTGAAAAATCGATTCAGCAAATTATTCCACAGGAACTTGCCGCATGATGAACCTGGACGAGATGTTAGAAGCAATGACACCGGAAGTTTATCAACGTCTGGTGACCGCCGTTGAGCTGGGAAAATGGCCAGACGGTGTGGCACTGACGCCCGATCAAAAAGAGAACAGTTTGCAATTAGTGATGATGTGGCAGACGCGTCATAACACTGACCCGCAGCATATGACCATCGGCACTGATGGCAACATAGTGATGAAGAGTAAGCAGCAGCTTAAAGCTGAGTTCGGCATTGAGCCTGCGCCGATTATGACGGTGAAGCTGTAAACTCAAAAAACTGGGTGGCACAGTTGCCGCCCAGTTTGATTTTGAAAATTAATGCTCCGTTTTAATGCCCAAATCTTTGGCTAACTCTTTTGCCAACTGATTATTGTCATCTGCGCCATACTCCCAGAACATCGCGCCACCCAATCCTTTAGCTTTGATGTACTCCGCTTTGGCAGCCACTGAACGTGGGTTCTCATACGAGATAGCAAACAGATCTTTGCCCTCGGCCGATTTCATTGTCAGATAAGGCACTTGCGCGTCGTTATCCCAGTGCTCAGTAAAACGTTTTTGCGGATCGTTGAGCATTTTGCTCACAATATCGTTGTATTTCAGATAAGTGTCTTTCGACAGATCCAGCCCAAACGATGTAAACACGGTTTTTTCCGGTGCACCAAAGTAGGGTTGGGTGACTGGGTTTTTAGCTGCGTCTGGTTTATCCCAGTCAATGCCTGGCTCCACTGCGCGCTTAGGTACGCGGCCATAGAAACCAATACCCAGATTTAGCTGCGCCGGTTTCATGCCCGCCGCAATGTAGTTACTCACCACATAATCAGCGCTGTACTTATCCGCTTTCGCAACTGTTGGCCAGGCTTTCGAGTCATAAAGATTCGAGTTGAAATACTGAGTGCCGTACGCCATGTCGTAGGCCATCAGGTTGATGTAATCAAGCGCTGGCGCAATGGCTTTCATATCGACCCATTCGGTCGGGCCTTTCACGTTTGCAGCCACTGCAATGGTCAGTAATTTTTGTTTGCCCAGCGCAGTACGTAACTCATTGAGCAACGAAGTGAAGTTAGCGCGATCTTCCGGCATGCTGGCTACCAGGCCCCACGCACCGTTGACCGGATATTCCCAGTCCAGATCGATACCATCCAGCCCGTATTTGGCAATAACGTCTTGTGCTGAACGGATAAACACCGCGCGGTTTTCAGGTGTTGCCGCAGCGCCTGAGAAGCCACGAGCACCCCAACCCCCTACAGAAAGCAAAACTTTTAATGAGGGATTCTGTTTACGCAGCGTAGGGATCTTTTCAAGGTCTGAGATGACTTTTGGCGAGAGCCAAATTTGATGCAGTTTTGATGCGTCTTTCAGTGCCGCGTTGGTTTCGTCTTTCTCATCGTTGTAAATCAGGCCAAATGAGTAGTTGAGGTGGGTTATCTGGCGCACATCGAGTTTATTGATATCGCCACCAGGCCCGGCAGTAACATCACCGCCACCATTGAAATAACCGACGGAGAGGTAAGAGCTTGCTTGAGCCACACCGGCACAAGCGATTTGTATTACTGCCAGCAAGGGCAGCAGTTTACGCGTGAAGACCATAGGGTAGTTCCTCTTTGACGAGCAATATCGATTAAAAGCCTGACGCAACCCAGCGGGGCGACAGGTAAAAAACACAGCTAACATGCTGCATTAATAAACAAATTCATTATGAGAGCGCTCTCAAAAATGAGCGAGTAATAAAAGTTCAGAATGAGAGCGGAATCGAGAAAGGGGAAAGGGCGCGATAGCGCCCTGGAGGAAATTAGTAAGTAAAATCAGCAAACGTCATTAAAGTGGCACCTGCCGCAGACATAGTCTGGAATGCCTTCAGGCTGTCCTGAGGATGAAGATTCACACCCCGGCAACCATCTGTAATCACTATCACGTCATAGCCCAATGTCAGGGCGTCGAGTACTGTGAACTTCACGCAATAATCGGTTGCCAAACCCATCACCACTAGCTGTTTGATCTCATTGCGAAATAGCCAGCTGTCAAGCTCCGTTTTCTGGCGATGCCCATTATCGAAAAAGCCACTGTAGCTATCAATTTGAGTGTTTTCGCCTTTGCGAAAAATAGCATCGATCTCCTGAGTATTCAGCAAAGGGTGAAGTTCTGCACCTTCGCTGTGTTGTACGCAGTGATTAGGCCACCAGGTTTGTCTCAACCCGTCAAGTTTACCCTGGGTGTAAGGCTCGGTTTTTTGGACGCTGGCAAAGCTTCCGTGATTAGCTGGATGCCAGTCTTGTGTGGCAACAACTGCATCCCCGCGCGTTTTGCAAAAGCTAATCAGCGCATTTGCTACATCTACGATGCTATCCCCGTCAGGGACAGCAAGGGCACCACCGGCACAAAAATCATTCTGTATATCAACCATCAACAAAGCACGTTTCATGGCGTCTCCTTACTCGTCTGGGGTGAGTTCACCACGCAAGTTGCGCGTCATGGCCTCGCGAATGGCCTGCACACCCAGATTCTGGCTGAGCAAATAGTGAAGCTTAGTCAACGTAGCTTCTACAGTCATATCATAGCCGCTAACCACACCTGCCTGAGCCAGTGCGTTACCCGTTGCGTAGCCACCCATATTGACTTTACCGGACATACATTGCGTCAGGTTTACAACGATAATTCCGCGTGAACAGGCTTCTTGTAACTCTCTGAGGAATGCGCCGTGCTGCGGAGCATTACCCACACCATAAGAACGCAGGATCAGCGCTTTAACCGGCTGGCGTAAAAAATTGCCGACAACGTCTGCTGAAATCCCTGGGTAAATCGTCACCACACCAATCGGCTGTGGGGTAATCGGGTGAACAATTAACTCGCCTTCGCTGTGTGGCGCGGCTGGCGTATTCAGGCGGCGAATGTGGATACCCGCTTCAAGCAACGGTGCCAGATTGGGTGAGGCAAAGGCATCAAAACCGTCGGCATGCGCCTTGGTGGTGCGGTTACCGCGATACAAACGGTTATTGAAGAATAGAGTGACTTCGTTAATTGGGAAATTGGCAGCGATGTACAAAGAGTTAAGCAGGTTAATCTGCCCATCAGAACGAAGCTCAGCCAGGGGAATCTGCGAACCAGTCACAATCACCGGCTTGCTGAGGTTTTCCAGCATGAAGGAGAGCGCCGAGGCGGTAAACGCCATGGTGTCGGTGCCATGCAGAATCACGAAACCGTCGTATTTGTCGTAATTGGCTTTAATGTCATCAGCAATGTGCTGCCAGTCTTCTGGCGTCATGTCGGAGGAGTCCATCAGTGGCTGATATTCGTGAATCGTGAAATCAGGCATTTCCTGGCGATGGAATTCTGGCATCAAAGCCAACTGGCGTTGTAAATGGCCGGAAACAGGAATGTAACCGTGCTCTGAACGCTGCATACCGATAGTACCGCCAGTATAGGCAACGTAAATGGATTTTTTTTGCATGAATAAACTCAGAGAGTTGGCGTGATTGGCCGCAGTATAGTGGGATGGGGCAAAAAAATCAGCCCGGTAAATACCGGGCTGGATTTAGATTATCGTACGTCACCACAGGTGAGGCAGAAGGCGTATCGGTTTTGGGGGTCATTCATCGTGCCAAACTTATCGTTTTGCGCTTTTACCGCCAAAGCCGCATCCGCCAACGGTGCTGGCAAATATGCCTGTAATGCTTGTGGCAGCATGGCACGTACCGAACCGCTCACGCTGTTGAATACCATATCAAGCACGCTTGGCTCATCCTGCCAGAAAACCAGGTGCCAACTTTTAAGTTTTGCAAGCTCAGCGGCTTTCGCTACGGCATCATCGAAATCACCCAGGCTGTCTACCAGGCCGTTTGCTTTTGCATCCTGACCTGTCCAGACATGACCCTGAGCGATTGCATCAATTTGCTCCGGCGTTTTCTTGCGGGAATCTGCAACCAGGTTCACAAAACGCTTATAACCGTTCTCGATGGTCAACTGCATCATCTGTTGAACTTCCGGTGGCAGTGATTTTGTCACCGCAACATCGGCTAATGGTGAAGTCGCCACTCCATCAGTATGAACACCAATCGAATCGAGACTGTTTTCAACGGTATTGATGACGCCAAAGATGCCAATTGATCCGGTCAATGTATTCGGGCTTGCCACGATGTAATTGGCTGGAGTTGAAATCCAGTAACCGCCGGAAGCCGCCATACCGCCCATTGAAACCACAATTGGCTTACCCGCCGCGCGTGCCGCTTCCAGCTCATCACGAATCACTTCTGATGCGGAGACACTGCCGCCTGGGCTGTTTACGCGCAGAACAATCGATTTCACTTTCGGGTCAAGGCGCGCCTCGCGGATTTGCATTGCCGTGGTGTCACCACCAACCTGGCCTGGCGTTTCTTCGCCATCCATAATTGCGCCATTGGCGATAATGACAGCAATCGCATCGCCGGTATCAGCCGGTTTTTTCACTACATAGTCATACATACTGGTGTAGCTGAAATCTTTGTTTTCTTTGTTCCAGCCAAATTGTTTCACCATGGCTTTATCGATGGTGGCGCTGCTGGCAAGTTCATCAACCAGTTTGTTATCCAGGGCATATTTCGCGGTATCGCCCCCCAGTTTTTGCAGGTTATCAAGCAGACCCTGCGCACCCGGGAACACTTCCTGCGCCGTAATCTGGCGGTTAGCTGCAATGGTGGTGAGATAGTTTTGCCATAGCTCGCCAATCCAGCGGCTATCCGCTTCACGCGCAGCAGGTGACATATCATCACGAATAAACGGTTCCACGGCAGACTTGTAAGTGCCGACGCGGAAAATATGCGTGGAGACTTTCAGCTTATCGAGCAGCGTTTTGTAATAGAGCGAGTTGGTGGCAAAGCCGTGAAGATCCACCACGCCTTGCGGTGAGAGCCAAATTTTATTGGCAAAACTTGCCAGGTAATATTGCCCCTGGTTGTAGCTATCGCCCACGGCATAAACCGGTTTACCACTGTCACGGAATTCACGCAGTGCTTTGCCGATATATTGCATAGAAGGCTGGTCGCCACCGGCAAACTCTTTCAGGTCCAGCACAATCCCGGTGATATTGCGGTCATCTTTTGCCTGGCGAATGGTATCGACCACATCAAACAGCGAGTTTTCCTGCAGGCGGTCTGAACTGGCACCCAGCAACTGGCGGCCAATCACGCCCAGTTTATTGCTGACAGAAGGCTTATCGACCACCACGCCGGTGATATCCAGCAACAACGCACCGCGTGCAGGTTCTGCTGGCGCGCTGTTAATCTGCATCCAGATCCCTACGCCAACCAGCACCAGTAACACTAAAAATAGGTTGAGAATAAATTCTCGAATAAAGTTAAGCAGACGCCAGGTCCACTTAAAAAAACCGGCAACAAATCGCCCAATGGTGCGCATGTATTCTCCGTAATATCTGGCAAGCTGCATATAACAGCTTAAGTGACCGCTATCCTAAATACCCCCAGGGCAAAAGTCAGTAGGAAATCTGCCCCGCGCTGTAACAAAATCTACGGCTGTGTTAATTTCGGCGCTAAATTTCATTGCAGGAGTTATCAAATGGATGCACTTGAACTACTTCTTAACCGTCGCAGCGCTTCCCGCCTGGCGGAACCTGCTCCAGCAGGTGAAACGCTGGAAAATATCATTCGTGCAGGTATGCGTGCCCCTGATCATGGAACCTTGCAACCATGGCGCTTCATTGTCATTGAAGGCGAAGGCCGTGAGCGTTTCAGTAAGGTCATGGAAGAAGCTGCAATTGCTGAAGAGCAAGACGAAAAGGGTATCGAAAAAGCCCGTACCGCTCCGTTCCGTGCTCCTATGATTATAGCGGTCGTTGCGCATTGTGATGACAATCATAAGGTTCCGGTCTGGGAACAGGTTGTTTCTGCCGGTTGTGCGGTAATGGCAATGCAGATGGCTGCAGTAGCGCAGGGATTCAACGGGATCTGGCGTACTGGCATCTGGACTGAAAGTGAAGCCGTGCGCGACGCGCTCAAGTGTCGTGAGCAAGATGAAGTGGTCGGTTTCCTGTATCTGGGAACGCCGCAGCTTAAAGCGTCTACCACCGTTAGCGTGCCAGACATCACGCCATTTGTGCACAGATTCTAAGCAATCACGCAAAAGCTGTCTGGATTGTGACCAGCAATGGCCCAATTCAGACACTGATACTTACTACTCCCAGGCGTAAGAGTTACCATAGTGGCATTGCCAATGACAGGAGTAGTCCATGAGTGAGCAAACCGTTCGTTTGACGCAGTACAGCCACGGAGCTGGTTGCGGCTGCAAAATTTCCCCGAAAGTCCTGCAAACTATTCTGCATTCCGAGCAGGCTAAATTTGTCGACCCTAACTTGCTGGTCGGAAACGAAACCAGTGATGACGCTGCGGTTTACGATCTGGGCAACGGCACTTGTGTCATCAGCACCACCGACTTCTTTATGCCGATCGTCGACGATCCGTTCGACTTTGGGCGCATTGCTGCCACCAACGCGATTAGCGACATATACGCGATGGGCGGCAAACCGATTATGGCTATCGCGATTCTCGGCTGGCCGATTAACACTCTTGCACCTGAAATTGCCCGCAAAGTGATTGAAGGCGGGCGTTTTGTTTGCCAACAAGCCGGTATTTCTTTGGCTGGCGGTCACTCTATCGACGCACCAGAACCTATCTTTGGCCTTGCCGTCACCGGCATTGTGCCAACCGACCGCGTGAAGAAAAACAGCTCCGCCACCGCAGGCTGCAAACTGTTCCTCACCAAGCCGCTCGGCATTGGCGTGTTGACCACTGCCGAGAAAAAATCCCTACTCAAACCTGAACATTACGGCCTTGCCGCAGAAGTGATGTGCCAGCTTAACAAGCCAGGTGCGGAATTTGCCGACATCGAAGGCGTTACCGCCATGACCGATGTCACCGGCTTTGGCCTGCTGGGTCACCTCAGCGAAATGTGCCAGGGCGCGGGCGTTCAGGCCGAAGTGTGGTTTGATAAAGTGCCGAAATTACCTGATGTTGAAGATTACATCGCGCAGGGCTGCGTTCCTGGTGGTACTTCGCGCAACTTCGCAAGCTACGGTTATCTGATGGGCGAAATGACCCAGGCACAGCGTGATCTACTCTGCGACCCGCAAACCTCCGGCGGTTTGTTGTTAGCTGTTGAAGCCGACGCAGAAGACGCGGTTGCCGCCGTTGCCGAAAGAAATGGCATCAAACTGACTGCTATTGGTGAGCTAAAAACCGCCCGCGCAGGCCGCCCGATGATTGAGATTCGTTAGTCTGATGCGTTTGTTTATTGCCGAAAAACCCAGCCTCGCTCGCGCTATTGCTGATGTGCTCCCAAAACCCCATCGTCGTGGCGACGGGTTCATTGAATGTGGCAATGGGCAAGTGGTGACCTGGTGTATCGGTCACCTGCTGGAACAGGCTCAGCCGGATGCTTACGACGCGAAATACGCGCGCTGGAACCTCGCCGACCTGCCGATCGTGCCGGAAAAATGGCAGTTGCAGCCGCGTCCATCAGTCACCAAACAGCTCAACGCCATCAAAAAACTACTCGTCCAGGCTGACGAAGTGGTTCATGCGGGTGACCCGGATCGCGAAGGGCAGTTGCTGGTGGATGAAGTTCTCGACTATCTCGACCTGGCACCGGCAAAGCGCCAGCAGGTTCAACGCTGCCTGATAAACGATCTCAACCCGCAAGCCGTTGAACGCGCTATCAGCCGTCTGCGTGCGAACAGCGAATTTATACCCTTGTGTGTTTCGGCACTCGCACGTGCGCGTGCCGACTGGCTTTACGGTATCAACATGACCCGCGCCTACACCATTCTTGGGCGTAACGCCGGTTATCAGGGCGTGCTTTCGGTCGGCCGTGTGCAAACTCCGGTGCTTGGACTGGTGGTGCGTCGCGATGAAGAAATCGAGAATTTCATCGCTAAAGATTTCTTTGAAGTGAAAGCACATATCGTCACGCCTGCAGATGAGCGTTTTGTCGCCACCTGGATACCCAGCGAGTCTTGCGAACCGTATCAAGATGAAGAAGGGCGTTTGCTGCATCGTCCGCTGGCTGAACATGTGGTCAACCGTATTGGCGGGCAGCCAGCCATCGTCACCGCCTATAATGATAAACGGGAATCAGAAGTCGCTCCGCTGCCGTTCTCGCTCTCTAGCCTGCAAATCGAGGCGGCAAAGCGTTTTGGGCTAAGTGCACAGAACGTGTTGGATATCTGCCAGAAGTTGTACGAAACCCACAAACTAATTACTTACCCGCGTTCGGATAGCCGTTATCTGCCGGATGAGCATTTCGCCGGGCGTCATGCGGTACTCAATGCGATTAGCATTCACCAGCCTGATTTATTCCCGCAGCCTGCGCTGAATACCGACCTGCGTAACCGCTGCTGGGATGACAAAAAAGTCGATGCTCACCACGCAATCATTCCTACTGCACGTAGCTCCAAAATTTCGCTCTCTGAAAATGAAGCTAAAGTTTACAACCTGATTGCCCGACAATACTTAATGCAGTTCTGTGCCGATGCAGTGTTCCGCAAATGCACCATTGATCTCGATATCGCAGGCGGCAAGTTCAACGCCAAAGCGCGTTTCCTCGCCGAAGCCGGTTGGCGCACGCTGCTTGGCGGCAAAGAACGCGATGAAGAGAACGATGGTACACCGCTTCCGGTGGTGGCCAAAGGTGATGAACTGCTGTGTGAAAAAGGCGAGGTGATTGAACGCCAGACCCAGCCACCGCGCCACTTCACTGATGCGACACTGCTGTCAGCGATGACCGGGATTGCGCGTTTTGTGCAGGATAAAGATCTGAAAAAGATCCTGCGCGCCACAGATGGACTGGGCACTGAAGCGACCCGCGCCGGGATCATTGAGCTTTTGTTTAAGCGAACGTTTCTGGTCAAAAAAGGCCGCTATATTCATTCATCTGATGCCGGACGAGCGTTAATTCACTCGCTCCCGGAACTGGCCGCAAGGCCGGATATGACGGCGCAATGGGAATCGACGCTGACGCAAATCAGCGAAAAGCAGTGCCGTTATCAGGACTTCATGCAACCGTTGGTACAAACGCTGTATGACCTGATTCACCAGGCTCGAACCAAGCCGGTTCATCATGCTTTCAAAGGTGTTAAAGCGCCTGACGAGCAGAAAAAATCGCGTAAGCAATGGGCGAAAAAAGAGGGAAGTGATAATGCAACTAAGAAGCCTGCTCGCCGCCGCCGTAGCGCTGATGGCGACTCTGCCAGTGATGGCGCAGCGTCTTGATCCGCAGGTAGATATCTCGGTGCCGCCGGAAGTGTTCAGCACTCAGGGGCAGCGTGCTGCACCCTGTAACCAATGCTGCATTTATCAGGATCAAAACTATTCTGAAGGGGCTGTGGTGAAAGCTGATGGAGGCGTATTGCTGCAATGCCAGCGAGATGAAAAAACGCTTAGCACTAACCCTTTAGTTTGGCGTCGCGTAAAGACATAAACGCTTCAAGTAACGGAATATCTGCCGGGGCGAGATCATAATCAAATGCCTCGGCAGGTAAACACCAGGCCAGTTCGCTATGGCAAAGTGCTGTTAGCTCCCCGCTAAATTCGCTTACATGCCACGCATGTAAATGAACGATCCTTCCTGATACTTCACGCTTATGGCTGGCAATATAATCGCCCACTAACGCTTCAATCATTAACTCTTCTTTCAGTTCCCGCACCAACGCCTGAGGTTGAGATTCCCCCGCATCGACTTTGCCACCGGGAAACTCCCACAAACCCGCCTGATCGCCGCCTTGCGGCCGACGAGCGAGTAGAATCTTATCGTTGTGCTCAATGATTGCCGCCACAACATCAATGGTTTTCATGATACCAATCCGTTCTTTGTCTATGGGCGTGGCATAATACGCGCCACCAAAGATTATCTGAAGATCTACCCGAATTATGATTAAAAACAGCTCTCCATGGGTGATGCCGCTTAAAAAATTGCCTGCCAGTTTGCGGCCTATTATCTCAATGCAGGAAAAGCACTTCGGTGCGGTGCTGAACCCTACACGTTGGTGGGGGCGTTTTCCTTATCTATTCTGGCTGGTGGCTTTGTTTGTTGGGTTTCTTGAAAGACGCCGCTCTGGTATCGACCCGGTGGTGCGCTCGCTGGTGATGACCCGTGTTTCCCAGCAGTGCTGTTGTGAATTCTGTATTGATGCTAATAGCTTACGGCTGGCGGAGCGCAGTGGTTCGATGGACAAAGTGCTGGCGGTGGCTAACTGGCGTGAAGAAACATTGTTTTCAGCCAAAGAGCAGGCCGCATTGGCCTATGCTGACGCCATGACCGCAACACCTCCGCAAATCAGTGATGCGCTAAAAGCCGAACTGAAAACGCATTACGATGAGAAAACCATCACCGAATTAACCGCGCTAATTGCTTTTCAAAACCTATCTGCACGCTTTAATGCCGCGCTGGATATTCCGGCGCAAGGGTTATGTGTGAGCGAACCAGGGAAAAAGCCGAATGTTTGATAGCTACCTTCATCCGCGCATAAAACCTTCACTAGAACGCCTGGCAGCCAAACTGGACAAAAGTGTCATCACCCCAGATGGGCTGACGATGTTTGGTTTTGCCATCGGAGTACTGGCTCTACCTTTCCTTGCACTGCAATGGTATGGCGCAGCGCTCGTTGCCATCGTCCTCAATCGACTGTTCGATGGATTAGATGGCGCACTGGCGAGACGGCGCGGCTTGACTGATGCTGGTGGTTTTCTCGATATCGCCCTGGATTTTCTGTTTTACGCGCTGGTGCCCTTTGGTTTTATTCTTGCCGACCCTGCACAAAATGCGCTGGCGGGCGGCTGGTTGCTGTTCGCGTTTATTGGCACCGGCAGTAGTTTTCTTGCTTTTGCTGCAGTGGCGCAAAAACACCAGCTTGATAACCCAGGCTATGCGCATAAATCGTTTTACTATCTGGGCGGGTTGACCGAAGGCACAGAGACAATTGCATTATTTGTGTTGAGTTGCCTGTTTCCACAGTGGTTTGTCTGGTTCGCGTGGGTGTTTGGTGCGCTGTGTTGGATGACGACGTTTACGCGGGTGTGGAGTGGGTATGAGACACTGAGGCGGGTGATATAACCTGGTCCCTTATCCCTTGAGAGGGATCTGTAAGATGAGAGGTTTTTCCGTTCACCCGAACGTCTGGTTATCTCTACAACTGTTGTTAACGGTGAACGTGCCAAGGAGAGAACGCCCTCTCCTTGGCAATCCTGGCGCCCGGTTTTTAAATTGCCGCTGCGCGGTAAACCCCAGCTTATCCCCAACGTTCAGGGTCGTTCGCGACTCGCTCCCGGCGATCGCTCACTTTCGCTGCTCCCGGCAGCTCAACCCTGACTTATGGGTAACACTGGGGCAATTTATACCGGGAACAAGGTCAAAACCGGTTTGGTGTGGTCTTTGGGTTTTGAAGTTGGCCCTGGGTTCCGGCTTCAATCGCGCCGTTTTTCACCCTTCAGTCGGGGTCACGTGGCCGGGAGCCACGTGAGAGAGCGATCGTCGGACAAAAATGTCAGGAACATTTTTGAACAACGCTTGCGTTGGCCACGAAGTGGTTCGGCACAGGGATGTGCCGAATAAACGAATCGCGAACGACCGCGAATGTTGGGTGAAAAACGGTGTTTACCGCGCAGCGGCGATTGATTTGCCGGGAGTCCGGGTTCTTAGGGTGGCGGCGGTGGCCACCCTAAGACGTTCACCGGTTCAGTGGCTATATGAAACACTGAACACCGGGTGAACGGAACTGTCTCGCGACTCACAGATATGTGACTAAGAGACAGCCTGAGGGAGAGGGCGCGTTAACTAAACCTATTCCGGCTTCCGCTCCCCACTCACAACCGGGTTCTTCGGATTACTGCTCCACTCATACCAGCCACCGTCGTACACGCCCACATTCTGCCAACCCATCGCACGGGCATACATGAAGGTTTCTGATGCGCGCCAGCCGGTGCCGCAATAGAACGCCACGTGCTGATCCGGTGTGATGTTCCAGCTTTTCCACATTGCTGCGATGTCATCAGCAGAACGCATGGTGCCGTCCGGGTTATGGAAATCTTCCATATGGGTGGAGTCTGAACCTGCATGACCCCAGCGCGCCCCGGCAATTTCACCTTTTGGCTTGATATAGCTATAGCCGCTGGTAGTGCCGATAAATTCTGGCCATGAACGGATACTTACCAAAGAAGCATCTTTACGGCCGAGCAGCCCGCGAGCCTGTTCTGTATCAAGCATCAGCTGTGGCTGGCCCGGGATTGGCGCTCCAAAGTCTGCCGCAGGTTTAACGTCACTCGGTAAGCCGCGTTCCACAGGCAGTTTGGCGTCAGACCAGCTCTGCCAGCCGCCATCCAGCAGGCGAACATCTTTCACGCCCGCATACAGCATGATTTGTGCGACACGTGCCGCAGCATAAACATCGCGCCCGTAGAGAACAACGGTCGTGTCGTGGCGGATACCGTGTTTTGCCAGCATCGCTTTAAGCTTGTCGTCAGAAACTTTGTTCCATAACGGCTCACTTTCCACCTCATTGGTGTCGATGTAATCCGCGCCCGGAATATGGCTCAGCAAATACTGCTTAGGCGCGCCCCAGGCGGCTTCGATGATTTTAACTTCGCCCGCGGGCTTCGCCGCAACGGGTTTGTTCTGCATCAGGTTATGCAGCCACTGTGGGTAAACGAGCTGCTCGAAGTGCGCCATTTTCTGCAAACGCGCAGGCTGTTGCAAAGCATCGGAGAGCAGCGCGATATGCGAGTAGCCCAGCTTAGCCAGGCGTTCTTTTACCGCTGTTGTCTCAGTGCTTTGACCATACAGCGCAATCAGGCTGTCTGGTGCGATGCTGTGTTGCTTTGCCCACAGTTGCAGTTGCTCATCGTTCATCATACCTAACCAACTGGCAGACAAATTCAGTGCAGCAGGTTCATGCCCACCCACACCATGAACGGTTTGTGGCCAGCCGTTATAAAAGGCACTTGGACGTGTATCGATTACCACGCCTTTTTGCGCCTGAAGATTGGAGAAAGTCATCTGAGAAGGCTGACCTGCGGCGGAAGCCATATGCGCCAACCCGGATAACATCAAGGCGGCGGTTAGTTGAGAAACACGTTTCATCTTATAACCTGAAAAGAAGAGAAAAAAAGAGCCGCTATTCTTGCCGAATAACGGCGGCTATTCCTTGCGATAACGCATAATTATGTATGACAAATTAATAGCCGGAATCATTGACCGTAATAATATGCCCGCCCGTGGGAATATCTTGCGGATCGTGTGTTACCTGTACCACCGGAATGGCTTGTTGCTCAACCTGCTGCCAGATGAACTGACGGAACTGTTCGCGTAAGGTTTGATCCAATCGTGAAAACGGCTCATCGAGCAATAACGCTTCGGGTTTCGCCAGTAATGCCCGCAACACGCTAACGCGCGCGCGCTCACCACCGGAAAGTGTTGCAGGGTCGCGTCGAGAAAAATTGGTTAGCTGCGCATTTGCCAGCGCTTGTTCGACATAATACTGCCGTTGTTCGCGCCCTTTAATTGTTGCGGGAAGGGCCATCGCCAGGTTTTGTCCAACATTCAAATGCGCAAACAGCAGGGCATCCTGAAAAAGAATGCCAATATTTCGCCGCGCGGTTGGGAGCGTATCGCGGCGTTGCTGATTCAGCCACAGCTCTCCTGTAACGCTAAATTCCACAGGCAGCGCGCCAATCATCCAACTCAGAAATGTCGATTTTCCTGCCCCGGAGGGGCCCATCAGCGTCAATACTTCACCGGGAGAGACCGTGAAGCTTATATTCTGAATCAACGAGCGGGTGGCATTAGAAATGGAACAATCCTGAACACGCAGCATTAGCGTAATCCTTGTCGATAATGGGTGAACAGGCTGCTGAGCTGTCGCATGACAATAAATATGATTGCCGGAAGTAGCATTTGTAGTAACGCCTGAATGGCCTGCTGCTGCGGGTCGCCGCCGCTACTGAGTGCCACAGTTTCTGTTGTGACGGAGGTAAAGCGCCCGGCACCTGCGTACAGCGTCGGTAAATATTGCGCGACGCTCACCGAAAACCCGACAGCCAGTGCTGCCAGTAGGGGGCGGATAAGCAATGGTAGCTTAACCCAGCATAAAATCTTCCACGGTGACCAGCCAAATGTTTGCGCAGTAATCGCCAGGCGCGAGTCAAACTGTTGCCATGCGGGGCGTGCGACCAGAAGCATGTAGGGGACAACCCACAGCAAATGGCTCCAGATAACGCCCAGCCAACTACCGTCCTGCTCCATAACCAGCAATATCTGATATTGCCCAGCAACCAGCGGTAGAGCGGGTAAGAAAAGCGGTAGCGCAAGCCAGAGATCAAAGCGTGAACTTCCCCCTTCCAGCCACAGAACAACCACCAGTAAACCTATCAGGCTGCTTGCCAGCGCCAGCACTAACGTGGTGATTAAAGGAGACAGTTCAGCCGTTTGCCAGCCGGAAAGGGCGAAGGCATCGGGCAAGAGTGCCGGGTAAAACCAGCCGTCTGCAAATGACCACATCACCAGCATTGCTATCGCTGCAACGCCTGTGAGGGTCATGATAAAACCTGATCCTAATGCCAGAGGCTGAATGCTGAGTTGATGGCGCTTCCCGGAAAATTGTCCCAGGCAGCGGCGGCTGAACCGCCATATGGCGTAGCCAACGGTAGTAAAAATTACCAGCATCACCACCAGCAGCATTGACGTCAACATGCCCATTGCCACACGTTGTGGATCGGCATCGTTAAGCCACTGCCAGGCCAGAACGGCGAGTGTTGGTGGATTGGATGGACCCAGAATGATTGCCACATCCACCACAGACAGGCTGTAAGCCACCACCGCTAACAACGCCCATTTCAGGCGCGGCAATAACTGCGCGACCAGCACCCGAATGCGGCTTTGCAATGGGCCATAGCCCAGGCTTTGTGCCACGGTAAGCTGTTGGGAAAGGGACCGCTGGTTGAGCTGCGTGCTGGCAATCCATAGCAGGAACCAGCACTCTTTCAGCGCCAGTAAGATACCCAGCCCAACACCATTTTTATCAAGATGAAACGACACGCCGCATAGACGCGCCAGCCAGCCATTATCGGAAAGCAGGAATAAAAAACCGCTGGCAAAAGCGACGTGTGGTAGCGCTAAAAGTAGCGGCAGTCGCGAGGTCAAACGTTGCCAGTGCGCGCCTGGCCATAAGCCGCAAAGCAGTACAAGGCAAAGAGTCAACGAGCCGATAACACTAATCATGGTCGAATATAGTGTCGCCTGCAGCGCATCTGGCCACTGGTTGTCGGCCCAAAGCTGACGCCAGATATCGGGCATCAACATTGGTTTTGCCATCATCACTAAGCCTGGTAGCAGCGGAGCAAAAACGCACCCCACTGCGAGCAAGGCTAATGTGCGTTGCAGCCAGCGGTTACTCACTTCGCTCCGTAGCGCTGTAACCACTCTTTTTCTAGCGCATCAACCCAGGCAGAATGAGGTTCAGCCAGATATGGCACCGCTTGCTGATGGACTGGTTTTTGCGCATCAAGCTGTTCATTTAATGGCGCAGGTAGCGTTGCGCTATCCAGAATGGTGGCATCACCCCAGATTGCCGGGGTGGCTTTGCGAATTTGCGCTTGTGGCGACATCAGGAAATTTGCCAGCACCTGAGCTCCTGCCTGGGCGCGGGCATTGGCTGGAATAGTCACAAAATGGACATTGCCCAACATGCCTTTTTCAAAGCCAAAGGCTTGTGCTGTTTTCGGCAGTTGTTTGCGGTCGATAAGGTTATCGACGTGTGCGGGATTGAATGTCACAGAAAACAGCAACTCACCATCTGCCAGCATACGGTCCATGCGCGCGGGTGTTGGTGGGAAAGCTTTACCTTCGCGCCACAATAGAGGATGCAGTTTATCCAGGTACTCCCACAGTGGAGCAGTGACTTGCTTAAAGGTCGCGGGATCCGGCGGTAGGCGTAGCGCCTGTGTGTCGTGAGTCAGCACAATCAGTAACTGCTCGATAAATGCGGTACCGGTAAAATCGGGTGGGCGAGGATAGCTCAGTTTACCTGGGTTTTTTTCGGCGAATACCAGTAGTTCGGCTGCGCTACGCGGGAATTTAACATCAGGTTGTTTGTTGCCAATCAACATCAACTGTGCGCTGCCCCAGGGGGCTTCAGCACCGTCCGTAGGCTGGGAGAAATCTTCGCGCACCGGTTTCTTCTGGTCTACATAACGCCAGTTGGGTAATTCCCATGCCCAGCCTTCTTTCAACAATCCCGCTTGTTTCAATGTGCGGAAGTTTTCACCGTTGACCCACAGTAAATCAACTGAACCATTTTCTTTGCGTCCGGCGGCGGCTTCACTCTGAATGCGTTTTACCGCATCAGCGGCATCAGCCAGGCGCACCACTTTTACCGTCACGCCGTACTGCTGCTTCATTTCACTTGCTACCCAGTCGAGATAACTATTTACCGCCGGGTCGCCACCCCAGGCGTTGAAGTAAACTGTCTGACCGTTCGCCTGCTGGCGCAGAGTGTTCCAGTTGGTGGGTTGTGCAAAGGTTGTGAAGCTGAACGCAACAAGCGACAGCAAAAGCGTTAAAAGGCGCAAAGTGGGGTCCTTATGATTTTCGGAGCATGCGGACTAACCGGCGTGACGCCAGCGGCAGCAAACCCAACAAAATAAACATCACGATCATGCCGGGTGAAAGAATATCGCTAAGGGTACGCAACTGGCTCAGTTGGCGCCCCGCGTTGAGATAAATTACGATCGCCGGCAGCATCCCGACAAGGCTAACGGCAAAATAGCGCAGCGTTTTGATTGGCGTCAGGCCCATCAACAAATTTATCAGAAAGAACGGAAAAACAGGCGTTAGTCGTAGCGCAAAAAGATAGTACAACCCTTCGCGCTCCATGCCGCGGTTAATCGACGACATCGGCGCAGCAAAACGAAGTTGTACCCAGTCACGTAACAAATAGCGGCTGATGAGCATCGCGAGTGTTGCACCACAGGTTGCAGCCAGCGCCACCAGCACGGTTCCCTGAATCAAACCAAATTGCGAACCTGCCAGCAGCGTTAATAGTGTGGCACCGGGAATCGAAAGGGTGGTGACCACAACATAAATCACAAAAAATGCCAGTGCCGTTTGCAGCGGATGCAACTGATGCCATGTGGAGAATTGTGCCTGGTAATGTTGCAGTGCCGCCAGGCTACCCGGCGGCAGGAAGATAATTAGCAGGATAAAAACAACCACCAGAGCGGCAAAAAGTAACTTACGCATTGGGCAAGAAACCGTAGCGCCAGGTGATGTTCATACAACGTCCTTACAGTTTAAATTCAGCCCACACTGGTGCATGGTCAGAAGGTTTTTCCATACTACGAATATCGTAATCAATGCCGGTCGCGATACAACGTTCGGCAAGCGGTTGGCTTGCCAGAAGCAGATCGATACGCAGACCGCGGTTGTCATCAAAGCCTTTTGAGCGGTAATCAAACCATGAAAACTTGTCGTTAGTTTCCGGGTTAGCGTGGCGGAAAGTATCAACCAAGCCCCAGCTTTTCAGGCGATCCATCCATTCACGTTCTTCTGGCAGGAAGGAGCATTTACCGGTACGCAACCAACGCTTGCGGTTTTCTTCGCCAATACCGATATCCAGATCGGTTGGGCTGATATTGACATCACCCATAATCAGCACCGGGTTGTCTTTATTCAGTTCGCTGTCGAGGAAGTTTTGCAGGTCCTGGTAGAACTTTGCTTTGGCCGGGAATTTGGTCGGGTGGTCGCGGCTTTCGCCCTGCGGGAAGTAACCGTTAATCACCGTCAGGTTGCCTAATGGCGTTGGAAGCTCCGCCATAATGATACGGCGTTGTGCCTCTTCATCATCACCCGGGAAGCCACGACGAACCGAAATCGGCGTCTCTTTAGTTAATAACGCCACACCGTAATGGCCTTTCTGACCATGATAAAAGACGTTGTAGCCCAGTTTTGCGACATCTTCGAGCGGGAACATATCGTCGTGGACTTTCGTTTCCTGCAAACCGATAACATCAGGCTGATGTTGTTCCACAATGGCTTGAAGTTGATGTGGGCGGGCGCGCAGGCCGTTGATATTAAAAGAGACGAATTTCATAAGTCGCTGCCGTGGTTGCTTAACAATGTTGCAGGATGGTAGCAGAAAAAGCGGGGAAGTGAGACTGATGGCCAATTTTTTCCCTGGGCGAATTTGAACTGAGCAAAATCTGCACCAAAATACGCCACGCCGCCCCGTTTTGGGGCGTAAACAACGTGCAAACCCCATCATCGATCACAAATCCAGTATTATATTTTCCCACTGCATAATCTTTCTTGTTTTTATCTGGCGATCCAAGCGGCACCGTAAAACTATGCACTATATATTCACTTTGTGTGAATAGCCATGGTGCGTAAGCTATTGATTTAACAATCCAGCCTCTCTGCTATTCATTTATATCGCTGGCTGGCACGAAGCGTGCAATCTACATTTACAGCGCAAACACCCAATTAATTAACATATAAATAACTTTTTATTTACCGGAAGAGGTCGCTATGTCGCAGTCAATTACCCGCCAGAATTTCGACGAATGGATGATGCCCGTTTATGCCCCAGCTTCTTTTATTCCGGTACGTGGTGAAGGGTCGACGTTGTGGGATCAGCAAGGCAAAGATTATATCGACTTTGCGGGTGGGATTGCGGTGAACGCTCTGGGTCACGCTAACCCGGAACTGCGCAAAGCGCTGGAAGAACAAGCATCAAAATTCTGGCATACCGGCAACGGCTACACCAACGAGCCGATTCTGCGCCTGGCAAAACAGCTGATTGATGCCACTTTTGCCGACAAAGTGTTCTTCTGTAACTCAGGGGCGGAAGCTAACGAAGCGGCATTAAAACTGGCGCGTAAATATGCGCACGATAATTTTGGCCCACAGAAAAGCGGCATCGTTGCTTTCAAAAATGCTTTCCATGGCCGCACGCTGTTTACGGTTTCGGCGGGTGGACAGCCTGCTTACTCACAAGACTTTGCGCCATTGCCGCCGCAAATCAGCCACGCCATTTATAACGACCTGCAATCTGCCAGTGAACTGATTAACGAAAATACCTGCGCAGTGATTGTGGAGCCAATTCAGGGTGAAGGCGGTGTGGTGCCTGCGGATCCAACGTTCCTGCAAGGTTTGCGCGAACTGTGTGACCGCCACAACGCGGTGCTGATTTTTGATGAAGTGCAAACCGGCGTTGGCCGTACGGGTGAGCTTTACGCCTACATGCATTACGGCATCACGCCGGATGTGCTTTCTACGGCTAAAGCATTGGGCGGTGGCTTCCCGATTGGCGCGATGCTGACCACCGATAAATTCTCCAAAGTGATGGTAGTAGGCACTCACGGCACAACTTATGGCGGCAACCCGCTGGCAGGTGCTGTGGCAGGCCGGGTGATGGAAATCATTAATACACCTGAAGTACTCAACGGTGTTAAACAGCGTCACGCCTGGTTTGTTGAGCGTTTAAACAAGATAAACCAGAAACATCAGCTATTTAGTGAAGTGCGCGGTCTGGGGCTGTTAATTGGCTGCGTGCTGCAACCGGAATACAGCGGAAAGGCTAAACTTATCTTACAGGCCGCCGCCGCCGAAGGCTTGATGATGCTTATCGCCGGGGCGAACGTCATACGTTTTGCACCAGCGTTGATAGTCAGCGAAGCTGAAGTGCAAAAAGGGCTGGATCGTTTTGAGCGCGCCTGTGAACGCTTTATTGCGGGAGAGCAATCATGATGATTATCCGTCCGGTTGAGCGCGGTGATTTATCCGGGCTGCTGGAGATGGCGGGTAAAACAGGCGGCGGCTTGACTTCACTGCCTGCGGATGAAAAAACGCTGTCTGAACGTATCGAACGCTCAATGAATACCTGGCAGGGTGGCCTGCCAGAAGGCGACCAGGGCTATGTTTTCGTGTTGGAAGATACCGCCATCGAACGCGTGGTGGGGATTTGCGCCATCGAAGTGGCGGTTGGGTTAAACGACCCCTGGTACAACTACCACGTGGGTACCCATGTTCATGCTTCCAAAGAGCTGAATATTTACAATGCATTACCAACGCTGTTTCTCAGCCACGATCACACCGGCAGCAGCGAGCTTTGCACGCTATTCCTCGACGCTGACTGGCGTAAAGAGGGCAATGGCTACCTGCTATCCAAATCACGCTTTCTGTTTATGGCAGCGTTTCGCGATCGCTTTAACGAAAAAGTGGTGGCCGAGATGCGTGGCGTGATTGACGAACATGGTCATTCACCGTTTTGGGAAAGCTTAGGCAACCGTTTCTTCTCTATGGAATTTAGCCGTGCCGATTACTTGTGTGGCACCGGGCAAAAAGCGTTTATCGCCGAATTAATGCCTAAACACCCGATTTACACCGATTTCCTCTCGCCTGAAGCGCAGGCGGTGATAGGCAAAGTCCACCCGCAAACTGCGCCTGCACGGGCGGTGCTGGAAGCCGAAGGTTTCCGTTATCGCAATTACGTGGATATTTTTGACGGTGGCCCAACACTTGAGTGCGATATCGACCGCGTAAGGGCGATTCGCAAAAGCCGTCTGGTTGAAATTGCTATTGGTCAACCAGCAACCGAAGAGCTGCCGATGTGCCTGGTAGCCAATGAAAAATATAACGATTTCCGCGCCATGCTGATTAAGGCAAATCCAAAAGGTGACCGGCTTGTGATTGATGCCGTTACCGCAGATGCCCTGAAATGTAGTGCTGGCGATAAAGTACGTCTGGTGCGTTTGTGCCCCGAGGAGAAAAAAGTATGACTCAGTGGATTAATGGACAATGGCTTTCCGGGCAAGGCGAATCATTACAAAAAAATAACCCGGTAAACGGTGATTTGCTGTGGGAAGGGGTTGCGGCTAACGCATCGCAGGTAGAACAGGCGTGCATTGCTGCGCGTAGCGCATTCCCGGCATGGGCAAAACGCCCGTTTGCCGAGCGCCAGGCTATCGTCGAAAAGTTTGCAAGCCTGCTTGAAGCCAACAAAGAAGCCCTGACCGTGACTATTTCCCAGGAAACTGGCAAGCCGCGCTGGGAAGCGGCGACTGAAATTACCGCGATGGTGAATAAAATATCCATCTCGATTAAGGCTTACCACACGCGCACCGGCGAAACGCACACTCCGATGCCAGATGGTGCAGCGACATTGCGCCACCGTCCACACGGTGTTCTGGCGGTCTTTGGCCCGTACAACTTCCCCGGCCATTTGCCGAACGGCCATATCGTGCCGGGTCTGCTGGCAGGGAATACCATCGTATTTAAACCTAGCGAACTGACGCCGCTGATTGGTGAGCAAGTGATGAAGCTGTGGCAGCAGGCGGGTGTGCCGGATGGCGTGCTGAACCTGGTGCAGGGCGGGCGCGAAACCGGACAGGCACTGGCGCAGCAATCGACGCTGGATGGCCTGTTATTTACCGGCAGCGCCAATACCGGCTACCAACTTCATCGCCAGTTTGCCGGGCAGCCAGAAAAAATTCTCGCCCTCGAAATGGGTGGCAACAACCCGCTGATCGTTGAAGATCCACAAGATATCGACGGTGCAGTTCACCTGGTCATTCAGTCGGCGTTTGTTACCGCCGGGCAACGCTGCACTTGTGCGCGTCGCTTGTTGGTAAAACAGGGTGCGCAAGGTGATGCATTCTTAAACCGCCTGGTAGAAGTAGCGGGGCGTATTCGCCCGGATGCGTGGGACGCCACACCGCAGCCGTTTATTGGCGGGCTTATCTCCGTTCAGGCGGCAGAGCGCGTGCTAACTGGCTGGCAGGAACATATCGCGCGTGGCGGCAAATCACTGCTCGAGCCGAAACTGGTAAAAGCAGGCACATCGCTGCTCACCCCAGGAATTGTTGAATTAACCGGCGTGGCGAATGTGCCAGACGAAGAAGTGTTTGGGCCGTTACTGACCGTATACCGTTATGCCGATTTCGATGATGCTATCGCGATGGCGAATGACACACGTTATGGGCTGGCAAGCGGCCTGATTTCTCCGCATCGTGAGCAGTTTGACCAGTTGTTACTCGAAGCTCGCGCCGGGATTGTTAACTGGAATAAACCGTTAACAGGCGCGTCGAGTGCGGCACCGTTCGGCGGCGTGGGCGCATCTGGCAACCACCGCGCCAGTGCGTGGTATGCGGCAGATTACTGCGCGTGGCCGATGGCAACGCTGGAAAGCCCGTCCTTCCCGCTGCCTGCCACCCTGAGCCCGGGACTTGATTTTAGCGGTAAGGAATAATCATGAAAGCGCGTGAAGTTAATTTTGATGGACTGGTGGGCCTGACCCACCATTACGCCGGGCTTTCTTTCGGGAATGAAGCATCAACCAGGCATCAGTTCCGGGTTTCCAACCCGAAGCTTGCCGCGAAGCAAGGTTTGCTGAAGATGAAAGCGCTGGCGGATGCCGGGTTTGCACAAGGGGTTATCCCTCCTCAAGAGCGACCTAATATTCCGCTGTTGCGCCAGTTGGGTTTTAGCGGCAGCGATGAACAGATTGTTGAACGCGTGGCAAAACAAGCGCCGCAATTGCTGTCGGCGGTGAGTTCGGCTTCCTCAATGTGGGTAGCAAATGCCGCGACAGTCAGCCCATCAGCAGATAGCCTCGATGGCAAAGTCCACTTCACCGTGGCGAACCTGAACAACAAGTTCCACCGTGCCAGTGAAGCGCCGACCACAGAAAACGTGTTACGGGCTATCTTCCGAAATGAACAGTATTTTTCTGTTCACGGTGCACTTCCACAGGTGGCGATGTTTGGTGACGAAGGGGCGGCAAACCATAACCGCCTCGGTGGTGCGTATGGCGAGCCATCGACACAGCTTTTTGTCTATGGCCGCGAAGAGGCAAAAGCAGGGCTGGTTCCTGCACGTTATCCGGCTCGCCAGACGCTCGAAGCAAGTCAGGCTGTCGTCCGGCTCAACCAGGTTAACCCGGACTTAGTGGTTTACGCGCAACAAAACCCGACGGTTATCGATCAGGGCGTGTTCCATAACGACGTAATCGCGGTATCCAACCGCCAGGTATTGTTCTGCCACGAACAGGCATTTCTTCATCAACATGCGTTATACGAGCAGTTGCGTGTTAAAGTGCCCGGATTCACGCCTATTGAAGTTCCCGCAAATAAAGTTTCAGTGGCCGATGCGGTCGCAACTTATCTGTTTAACAGCCAGTTATTAAGCCGTGACGATGGCAGCATGACGCTGATTTTGCCAGAAGAGTCCCGGCAGCATGCAGGCGTCTGGCATTATCTCAACGAAGTGCTGGCAGCCGATAACCCAATCAGCGAACTCAAAGTGTTTGACCTGCGCGAAAGCATGGCAAATGGCGGCGGCCCGGCATGTTTACGCCTGCGAGTTGTATTGAACGAAGCGGAACAAAAAGCGTTAAACCCAGCGGTGATGATGAACGAAACGTTGTTTGTCACGCTCAATAACTGGGTGGACCGTTGGTATCGTGACCAACTGACTCAGGCTGATTTAGCTGACCCACAGTTGTTGCGAGAAGGGCGCGAAGCACTCGATGAACTAACCCATATACTAGACTTAGGTTCTGTTTATCCATTTCAACATTAAGAGCCTGCCTGGCAGGCTCTAACAGGAGGCACAATGTTGGATTTTTTGGCGCAAACCCTGGCGGGTAAAGTGCCAACTCCGAGCGCCGGAGAAAATGCCCATCTGCATTGGCAGTGGTGGGATGAAGGTATTTTGACACTGGCCCCACATCAGGCGACGCAAAAGACACTGGTGTTGTCGGCAGGAGTCCACGGAAACGAGACTGCGCCGGTAGAAATACTTGCGCAGTTGGTGGACAGCCTGGTTGCCGGTGAAATAGCGTTGCAGTGGCGGTTGCTGGTGATTCTGGGCAATCCTGCGGCACTGCGCAGCAATCAGCGCTATCAGCACAGCGATATGAATCGTATGTTTAGCGGTGGTTGGCAGCAATTCCCTGAAAGCATTGAAACACAACGTGCCTGCCGACTTGAGCATGCGTTGGATCTGTTTTTGGCCGAATGTGAAGAGACCATCTGCTGGCATCTGGATATGCATACTGCCATTCGCAGCTCTTATCACCCGCGTTTCGGCGTCTTGCCTTCGCGTCCATTGCCATATGATGAGGAATTTCTCTCCTGGCTGGGCTGTGCGGGATTACAGGCGCTGGTGTTTCATCAGGAACCTGGTGGCACTTTTACCCATTTCAGCAGCGAACATTTCAATGCGCTCAGTTGCACGCTTGAGTTGGGCAAAGCACAGCCTTTTGGCGAAAACGATCTCAGCCAGTTTGAGGTGACAAAACAGGCATTGCAGGCATTGCTAAGCGGCGAGGCGCCAGAGCCCATTGAAGGTAAACCGTTACGCTATAAAGTGGCGCAGCAAATCACGCGACACAGTGATGCCTTTGTGTTGCATATGTCAGCGCAAACACAGAACTTCACCGCATTCCCGAAAGGCACATTGCTGGCCGAAGATGGCGACACGCAATATGTGGTGAAAGAAGATGTCGAGTTTGTTTTATTCCCTAATCCTAATGTTGCGCTGGGATTACGTGCAGGATTAATGCTGCACGAAATTTAATATGTATTGGCCTCAGTAGTGGGGCCAATAAATAATCAACGGGCAAACAACAATATACAGATAAATCTTAGTTGGCGGCTTTATCCATTCTGCGTATTGCTATACACTCTCTTCATAATTCCTTTAAAATCATTACTTTGTTGTATTCTGTTTCAATTCCCCTTTGTTTATCCTTATTCTCTTCATAATTGCTGCAATTTTGTTTTTTACCCTTTCAATGCTTTACCGACGGGGACTATTACTTGACGCACAACCCCGTAAACTTAATTTCGTCAACGCGGCAAACCTTGTCGTAATAGAAATCAGAATAGGAATAAACAATATGCGTAAATTAACAGCTCTCTTTGTTGCTTCAACTCTGGCTCTCGGCGCGGCGAACCTGGCTCATGCAGCTGACACCACCGCGACCCCGGCGGCAAAAACCGACGCGCCGATGACGCACCATAAAGGTATGCGTGGTGGTCACCACGATATGATGTTTAAGGATTTAAACCTGACTGACGCGCAGAAACAACAAGTGCGCGACATCATGAAAGAGCAGCGCGGTAAAATGGAGCGTCCTTCATTAGAAGAGCGCCGTGCGGCACACAGCATTATTGCCAGCGACAGCTTCGATAAGGCTAAAGCGCAGGCTCAGGTAGATAAAATGGCTGAGCAGAATAAAGCTCGCATGATGGCTCATATGGAAACACAGAATAAGATCTACAACATTCTGACGCCGGAACAGAAAAAACAATTTAATGCCAATTTTGAGAAGCGTCTGACAGAACGTCCGCAACATGAAGGTAAAATGCCTGCTGATCAGGAAT
Organism: Buttiauxella cochleicola; assembly: GCF_021282405.1. Classification (NCBI taxonomy): domain Bacteria; kingdom Pseudomonadati; phylum Pseudomonadota; class Gammaproteobacteria; order Enterobacterales; family Enterobacteriaceae; genus Buttiauxella; species Buttiauxella cochleicola. Next base: position 31,135 of record NZ_JAJSOU010000010.1, on the reverse strand, counting down.
AACTGATCGACTGACTTAAGACCGCCGGTTTTGTCCACAAAGCGTTATTGCTGTGGACAGAACCGGCGGTTTTCTTTTTACCCTTCATACTTCAAGCTGCAGGTGTGTTGGCTGCACTAGCAAACCCCAGTCACTTACTTTTGTAAGCTCCTGGGGACTTGCTCACTTGCCGCCTTCCTGCAACTCGAATTATTTAGGGTAAATTTTTGATGTTCAGGTTTTGTAGGGTGGATAAGCCGCAGGCGTCATCCACCAGTTTTTCAGATCAGGCTATCTGCTGCGCGCTGTTCAACATTGAACGGATAAGCAACTCAAGCAGCGGTTGTAACTGCGCGGCCCGCTCTTCCCGCCATGCGAACGGCGGTTGCTCATCCATATAATTACATTGGGCTAGCTCTAACTGCACCGCGTGGATCCCCTGTGATGGTTGCCCATAAGCACGCGTGATATAACCGCCTTTAAAGCGCCCGTTTGCCACCCAGCTAAATTGCTTTTGCGATGCCGCACAAGCCACCAGATGCTCTTCTATCAACTCATCACAGCTTTTACCGCCGTTAGTACCGAAATTAAGATCCGGAAGCTTACCTTCAAACAAACGCGGAATATGGCTGGCGATGGAATGTGCGTCGAACAACAGCGCGTATCCATGCTCCGCTTTCATTCTCTCCAGCTCACTTTGTAACTGCTGGTGGTAAGGCTGCCAAATTGTCTCAAGTGCGGCTTTGCGCTGATCTGGAGTCGGTTCTTTGCCCGGAATAAACACCGGAGTGCCATCAAATAGCGTTTCAGGATACAGACCGGTTGTGGCGGTGGTGTAGAGCGGTTTATCGTCCGCCGGTCGGTTGAGGTCGATAACCATGCGCGAATAATTGCCGGTAATCACGCTTGCACCCAATGCGGCAACAAAATCATAAAGCTTCGGGATATGCCAGTCGGTATCAGGCAATGGTTTTGCTGCATCGCTTAAGGCCGACTCAACTTCTGGTGTGAGTGCGGTGCCTGCGTGTGGAATGCTGATAAGGATGGGCAGTTTCCCACGACTGAAATTAAAAGGTGCTGTCACGTTTCTCTCCCTGATAAATAACGGTGCAGGGCAATTGCCCCCCTAACCAATAGACCAGTTCTGCGGGACGTGCCACGGGCCAGTGCACAAAGTTAGCAACTTTTCCGCACTCAAGGCTGCCGTGGCTTTCACGGATACCCAATGCCTGCGCGGCATGCAGCGTGACACCTGCCAGCGCTTCTTCAGGCGTTAAACCAAACAGAGTACAGGCCATATTGAGCATTAAACGCAATGATAATGCAGGCGAGGTGCCTGGGTTGGCATCACTTGCGACCGCCATCGGCACACCATGTTTGCGGAATGCAGCAACCGGCGGTTGTTGCTTTTCACGTAACAGATAAAACGCGCCAGGCAGCAATACGGCAACGGTATTGGCTTCTGCCATTGCTTGCGCGTCAGCTTCGGTTGCGTATTCAAGGTGGTCGGCAGATAACGCCTGAAAACGAGCGGCAAGAGTGCTGCCAGCGAGTGCTGAAAGTTGTTCGGCGTGGAGTTTTACAGGCATTCCCAGAGTGCGGGCGGCGGTAAAAACTTTCTCGGTTTGCGCCGGGCTAAAAGCCAGATGCTCACAGAATGCGTCTACGGCATCAGCCAGTTTTTCTTGTGCTACACGCGGGAGTAATTGTTCGCAAACCACTTCGACCCATCTGTCGCTATCACCGCTAAATTCAGGAGGAACGGCGTGAGCCGCAAGGCAGGTGGCGTAAACTTCAACCGGTAAGGTTTCGCCCAGTCGGCGGATAACGCGCAGCATTTTGATTTCATTGTCGATATCCAGCCCGTATCCCGACTTAATTTCGACAGTCGTCACGCCTTCTTGCAGAAGATGTTGCAGACGCTTGCGGGCAGAATGCAGCAACTCATCTTCATCGGCTTCGCGCGTACTGCGAACGGTGGAAATAATGCCACCACCACGTGCGGCAATTTCTGCGTAACTCATGCCAGTTAACCGCATTTCAAATTCCGCACTGCGATCGCCACCAAACACCAAATGAGTGTGGCAATCAATAAAGCCCGGAGTAATTATCCCGCCATCAAAGTGGTGATGTGCTTGCGCTGTAATGTCGGGCAGATCAGCACGAGCGCCCAGCCAAACGATTTTCCCCTGATGCACTGCGATAACGCCATCTTCAATCAACTGGTATTGCCCATCCACCATGGTGACAAGCGTTGCACCGCTCCACAGGCTGTCGATGCTGCGAGGGTAAGTCATGACATTCTCCACATCAGGTTGTATAGACAATTGACTACAAGCTAGCGCAGCATGTACTTTTCGGCAACTTCAGTCATGCGAATTATGACGGGGTTAAACAAGTTTAAAATTTGGTTTGCGTTAGTCTGATTTAATCGCTAAATCATTGGCATCGCAAAAGAAGGAATCAAATCCATGCCTGCATTTTTTGCTCCAGTTGTGATGCTCCCACAAGGTTGGGGGCACAATGTGCGTATTAGCGTCAACGAACAAGGAACGATTACTCACGTCGAAGTTGGTGCTTCAGGGGAAGATGCCACACTGCTACCGGGCATAGTGATTCCTTCTATCTCAAACTTGCACTCTCATGCGTTTCAGCGGGTGATGGCGGGGTTGACAGAAGTGGCAGGCAATCCGCAGGACAGTTTCTGGACGTGGCGCGACATGATGTATCGCATGGTGCAGAAACTATCTCCCGAACAAGTCGGTGCCATTGCCACTCATTTGTACATTGATATGCTCAAGGGTGGTTACACTCAGGTCGCTGAATTTCACTATTTACATCATGACGTTAACGGAAAACCGTATGCGTCAGGTGATTTGATGCTACAGCAACTGCTGCTTGCTGCCGATAACAGTGGGATAGGGCAAACGCTGTTGCCAGTGTTGTACAGCCACGCGGGTTTTGGCGCACAACCACCTGCCGCGGGGCAAAAAAGATTTATCCAGGATGTCGATCGTTATCTGCGCCAACAACAAGCGTTGGGCAATGCATTACGCCGTTATCCATTGATTAATCACGGTTTGTGTTTTCACTCATTACGCGCGGTGACACAGGAGCAGATGGAAGATGTTCTGGAAGCGAGTGATTACCGCCTGCCGGTTCATATCCATATTGCTGAGCAGGAAAAAGAAGCCGACGACTGCCTTGCCTGGAGCAATGAACGCCCGGTGGAATGGCTATATAACCGCTTTGCGGTGGACGACCGCTGGTGCCTGGTTCATGCCACGCACCTGTCGCCTGAAGAGTTAACCCAAATTGTTGAAAGCCGCACAGTGGCAGGTTTATGCCCAACAACCGAAGCAAATCTCGGCGATGGCATTTTCCCAGCGACCAATTTCATCGCCCAGGGCGGCCATTGGGGAGTGGGTTCTGACAGTCATGTGTCGGTTAGTGCGCTTGAAGAATTACGCTGGCTTGAGTACGCGCAGCGCCTTCGTGATAAAAGGCGCAACCGCATTGTGTTGCCAGAATTGCCTCAGGTCGGCGAGGTTTTGTGGCGGCAGGCTGCAGTTGGCGGGGCACAAGCCTGCGGTGTGACGATGGGGATGATTGCTCCTGGGCAGCGTGCGGACTGGCTGGTACTCGAGCGTGACTCATGGCTTGCGCATGTTGAAGATTACGCGATTCTTAACCGCTGGTTGTTTGGTGGACGCAGCGAACAAATACGAGACGTGTGGGTTGCTGGAAAACAGGTGATAACCGACAGGCAGCACCCACTCGATGAACAAAGTAATGCACAGTTTGCGCAGGTGATGCGCACTCTTCAGGAGTGGTGATGGAATTCTTTGATATACGGAAAGTACCCGTCAGCTTGTGGCGTAACGGGGCCGGAGAAACCCGCGAAATTTGCTGTTTTCCGCCCGCTACGCGCGATTTCAACTGGCGCGCCAGTATCGCGTCAATCGCCAGTAGCGGCGAGTTTTCAGCTTTCCCTCAGGTAGACCGTGTCATCACCTTGCTTGAAGGGGGGGAAGTGGTTCTGGATGCCGGAAAGGCGTTTCGTCATACCCTAAAGCACTTTCAGCCGTTTGCTTTTGCCGGTGATTACACGGTTAAAGCCGAGCTAAAGCAGGGTATGTCGATGGATTTTAACATCATGACGCATCGTGACCGTTGCCGCGCCAAAGTGCGTGTCGCTGACCGCACGTTTACGACCTTCGCTCCGCGTGGCGGCATTGTTTATGTGCTCAGCGGTGAGTGGCAACTGGGTGACAAACTACTGACGCCAGAGCAAGGTGCGTGGTGGCAAGAGGGCCGCCACACCTTGCGCTTACTGAAGTCGGAAGGAAAGCTACTGTTTAGCGAAATTACCTATCTCTGATCATTGCCCGGTAAAACTGCCGACCAATTGATAACGCGAGCCCGGATACAGCAGTCGGGCTACCGTCACCACCTGTGAATGGTGCCAGGTGCGGCGTTGAATCAATAAACAAGGCTGGTTGGCCGTCACTTCAAGCAATCCTTGCTGCGTTTCATCTGCCAGCACCGCTTCCACAATATGTTCACCCGAAGTTAGCGGTGCGACTTTGCTCAGATAATGGTGTGGCGTTACCAGGCGGAAATCTTGTTGTAGATAGTCTGGGGCAAGCGCCGGGTTCACATGGCGCGTTTCCAGCTGTACTGCCATATCGTTGTCGTAGTGAACCAGTTGCGAATAAAACAGCGGCTCGCCAACGTTGACTGAAAAGGCATGTGCCAGTTTTTCATCTGCCTTAACTTGTTCAAGCGCTACCACCTGATTGCGGTAGTGATGACCTCGCGCGGTAATCTCTTCGGCAATGCTACCCACTTCAAGCATTGCAGTATGGCCTTTTTGCTCTGCCACAAAGGTTCCCACACCTTGCATTCGTACCAGCCAGCCTTCGCCAGTGAGTTCTCGCAACGCCCGGTTGATAGTCATTCTGCTGACATTCAGCGCATTCACCAGTTCGGTTTCCGAAGGCACTCGCTGATGAGCGAGCCAGTTCCCACTGCGGATCTGGCTGATGATTCCTTGTTTTACCCGTAGGTAAATGGGCGCAGGTAAATCACTGATGGCGGCACGCAATTGATCCAGAGGTTGGATTTCAGACATCAACGGTTCCTTAAAAATTGCATTTTGCGGCGAAAGCGCGATCTCGCTCACTGTTCAATAAAAATTTCCTATGACCCGCTGGCGGTCATTTGGGTTTATTAGTTAGGTTGTCTATACAACTCTATACGTTCACATGAATTGATGCCATCAGGATGTCGCTATGTCGCTGCAAAAAAAGATTTGCTGTCTTACACCGGGGCACGTAACGCTCGCCACACTGCGTGAAATCTACCATGGAGTCGTGACTTTGAGCCTTGACTCCAGGGCCATTGATGCGGTCATTAAGTCCCAGCAAACCGTTGAGGCTATCGTCAATCATGGCGATGTGGTTTACGGCATTAATACGGGATTTGGCAAGCTGGCGCAAACCACCATTGCCAAAGAGCACCTGGCTGAATTGCAACGCAACCTGGTGCTTTCGCATAGCGTGGGTCTTGGGCAACCGTTGCGAGATGATGTGGTACGTCTGGTGATGGCGAGCAAAATTATTAGCCTCGCGCGTGGTCACTCTGGTGTGCGTATGGATGTTATCGACAGTTTATTGCGCCTGTTTAACGCAGGTGTGATGCCGGTTATCCCGGAAAAAGGTTCAGTTGGCGCATCGGGAGATTTAGCCCCGCTGGCGCATCTTTCGCTGATGTTGTTGGGTGAAGGTAATGTGCGTATCAATGGCGAAGAGCTTCCAGCTATCGCCGGCTTGAAAATTGCCGGAGTCGAGCCGCTGGTGCTTGGGCCAAAAGAGGGGCTGGCGTTACTTAACGGTACGCAAGTTTCTACTGCACTGGCGTTGCGCGGCCTGTTTGAAGGCGAAAAAGTGTTTGGTGCTGGCCTTATCGCCGGGGCGTTATCACTGGAAGCAATTAAAGGTTCAGTGAAACCTTTCGATGCGCGAATTCATGAAGCGCGCGGGCAGACCGGGCAAATCGACGTTGCGGCGGCAGTCAGAGCATTGCTTGCCGATAGTGAAATTGTTGACTCTCATCAGCATTGTGGGCGTGTACAAGATCCGTATTCCATCCGTTGCGTACCGCAAGTAATGGGAGCATGCCTCGATAACCTGCGCCATGCAGCACGCGTATTGCAAATTGAAGCTAACGCCGCGTCGGACAACCCACTGGTATTTAGCGAAACCGGAGAGGTGATTTCCGGAGGGAATTTCCATGCTGAACCTGTAGCATTCGCCGCCGATATTATTGCGCTGGCCGTTGCTGAAATTGGCGCGATTTCTGAACGTCGACTGGCATTACTGCTGGATACCGGTCTTTCTGGCTTACCGCCATTCCTGGTAAAAGAGGGCGGAATTAATTCAGGCTTTATGATTGCCCAGGTGACAGCCGCCGCGCTGGCATCTGAAAACAAATCACTGGCTCATCCGGGAAGTGTGGACAGCCTGCCAACTTCAGCAAACCAGGAAGACCACGTTTCAATGGCGACTTATGCCGCGCGCCGCCTTGGGGAAATGTGTTTCAACACCGCCGCCGTAGTGGGAATTGAAGCGATGGCTGCTGCTCAGGGGATCGAGTTTTCCCGCCCATTACGCAGTTCGCCAATCATGGAACAGGTCTTTAGTGGCGTGCGTGAACGCGTTGCTTTCCTTGATAAAGACCGCTTACTGGCTCCGGATATCGAAAGCATGCGCCAGTGGGGCTGTAGTGGTGAATTACCTGCTGTTATTACACAACTTTTCCCTTCTACGTCGGCCTGATGCCGGGAGCCACTACAATGACTGAATCTGTAAAACAGGCGGTAGCCCGCACGGTACGCGCACCGCATGGTGCGACATTGCACTGCGAAAACTGGTTGATTGAAGCAGCTTACCGCATGATCCAAAACAACCTCGATCCCGATGTCGCTGAACGCCCGGAAGATCTCGTAGTGTACGGCGGGATCGGTAAAGCCGCTCGCAACTGGGATTGCTTTGAACAGATCCTTGCCTCGCTGCGTACGCTCAAGGCCGATGAAACATTGCTGGTGCAATCGGGCAAACCAGTCGGTATTTTCCGCACTCACGCAGATGCTCCGCGCGTGCTAATTGCCAACTCCAACCTCGTACCGCATTGGGCAAACTGGGATCATTTCCATGAACTCGATAAAGCCGGGTTGATGATGTATGGGCAAATGACCGCGGGTTCGTGGATTTACATCGGCGCGCAAGGCATCGTGCAGGGCACCTTTGAAACCTTCGCCGAGGCTGGACGTCAGCATTATGGTGGGGATTTGCGTGGCAAATGGATCCTGACTGCTGGCCTGGGCGGAATGGGTGGCGCACAGCCGCTGGCTGGCGTTCTGGCAGGCGCTTCGGTGTTAGCCATCGAGTGCCAGGAGTCGCGCATTGATTTCCGTCTGCGTACTAGTTATCTCGACTATAAAGCGACAACTCTTGATGAAGCACTGGCGATGATCGAAAAAGCGAACGCGGAGAAAAAAGCGATCTCCGTCGGTCTATTAGGCAACGCAGCCGATCTGCTACCAGAATTGGTAAAACGCGCGAAAGCGGGGGGCATTAAGCCCGATATTGTGACCGATCAAACCTCAGCGCACGATCCGGTTAATGGTTATTTGCCGCTGGGCTGGACTGTGGATCGTTGGCATGAAGAGCGCTCCACACAGCCAAAAATGGTTGAGAAAGCAGCTCGTGAGTCGATGGCCGTACATGTTCAGGCGATGCTCGATTTCTGGGAAATGGGCGTGCCGACGGTGGATTACGGTAACAATATCCGCCAGGTGGCGTTTGATGAAGGCGTGGAAAATGCCTTTGATTTCCCGGGCTTTGTTCCGGCCTATATTCGCCCACTTTTCTGCGAAGGCAAAGGGCCGTTCCGCTGGGTAGCGCTTTCAGGTGATCCTGAAGATATTGCGAAAACTGATGCGAAACTCAAAGAATTGTTCCCGGATAACCAGAACCTGCATCGCTGGTTGGATATGGCGCAGGAGCGCATTGCTTTCCAGGGGCTGCCGGCACGCATTTGCTGGTTAGGCCTTGGCGAACGTCATCTTGCCGGGTTGGCGTTTAACGAAATGGTGCGTAACGGTGAGCTGAAAGCACCAATCGTAATTGGTCGTGACCATCTGGACTGCGGTTCGGTAGCATCGCCAAATCGTGAAACAGAATCCATGAAGGATGGCTCTGATGCGGTTTCCGACTGGCCATTGCTGAATGCACTGCTAAATACCGCAGGTGGCGCGACCTGGGTAAGTTTGCATCATGGCGGTGGAGTAGGTATGGGCTTCTCGCAACACGCAGGCGTGGTGATTGTTGCAGACGGTACGCCAGAAGCGGCGGTGCGTTTAGGTCGCGTACTGTGGAATGACCCGGCAACGGGCGTGATGCGCCACGCCGATGCGGGTTATGAAAGTGCTGTTGAATGCGCGAAAGCGCAAGATCTGAAACTACCGATGCTACCCATTCATAACGCAAAATAATTCGGGTTGCAGCAAGGTGGCAAAGGAGCAAATCCCCAGGAGCTTACTAAAGTAAGTGATTGGGGTTTGTGAGAGCAGCCAACGCAGTTGCAGCTCGAAGTATGAAGCGTTAACCATAACGTCGGGTCGCGAGCCAACAGAGTAACGACCCGCTGACTACCATCGCCACACCCTGCCAGAAACCCCAGCCAGGATGCAAACCCAACCACAAACTCGCAATCAACGCCGAAAGCACCGGCGTGAAATACGAGGCCGTAGCCAGCAACGTCATGTTCCCGCGCTGAATGCCGTGATTCCAGGCCGTGTAGGCGACAGCGGTAGAAACACCCATAAACAGAAGTTGCAGCGTTGAAGGCAGCGTGAAGTGAATCGGCGCTTCGCTAACAAAGGCGAATTTCACCCACAGCACGGTGGCGGTGGCGCAGAAGAATAGCGACACGCCATTTTTGCCTGCGCTCCAGCGGCGAGTGATGTTGCAATACAGCGCCCAAATGAGCGCGGCGGCAAACGCCAGGCCATAAGCCAGCGGGTTATCGAGAATGTTGTGCCACATCTGCAACGGTGACCAGTCACCATCGCCTTTCATCACCTGAACGATGCCCGCCAGCGAAAGCGCCAGCCCCGGCCAGAGCCACAAATTGCTGCGTTGTTGGTTGATAAACAGCGCAAGCAGGATGGTCAGACTTGGCCATAAATAGTTGATCATCCCCAGCTCAAGCGACTGGCTGCGGCTGTGCGCCAGCCCAATCGCTAAGGCGAGGAAAATTTCGTAAGTGACGAATAGCGCACCGCCAATCCACAGATAGCGCGGAGGGATTTCACGGATTTTCGGTAATCCCCGCGCAATGCACAGGCAAAATGCGCTGACGGTGTAAATCAGCGCAGCGCCACCCACCGGGCCAAAATGCTCGCTGATACTGCGCAGTAAACCGACCGAGGTGCTCCAGAGGAGGATCGCCAGCAGGCCAAAAGCCGTGGCACGTTTTGCAGAGGTATCCATGTGTTTCCAGAAAGGGATTGTCGGATGACGCTGCGCTTATCCGACCTGGAAAACCCGCAGCAGGTCGGATGGCGTGATGCTATTTATTTCCAGAAATCATCAAACACGGTAATCGGCGTGCGGCGTTTGTGTTCGGTTTTCAGATACCAGCCTTCGATAATTTTGCTGGTGGCATCGTCCAGAGTTTTGCCTTCCAGGTAGTCATCAATTTGCTCGTAGGTAACGCCCAGAGCAGCTTCATCAGGCAGAGAAGGGCGGTCATCTTCAAGGTCAGCGGTTGGCGCTTTCTGGTAAAGATGCTCAGGGCAGTCCAGTGTTTTAAGCAGTGCTTTTCCCTGGCGCTTGTTAAGGCGGAAGATTGGGTTGATATCGGTGCCGCCATCGCCGTATTTGGTGAAGAATCCGGTTACCGCTTCAGCACCGTGGTCAGTACCCACAACAACGCCTTTGGTCATGCCAGCGATGCTGTATTGTGCTTTCATACGTTCGCGAGCTTTTTCGTTACCACGAATAAAATCGCTCAACTCAATACCTGCTTCGCGCAGTGCTTGTTCGCTCGCCAGCACAGCACCTTTGATATTCACGGTTAGCACGCGGTCTGGCTCAATAAAGGCGATGGCATCCTGACAGTCTTGTTCATCGGCCTGCACGCCAAATGGCAAGCGTACTGCGATAAACTGGTAACTTTCGTCACCGGTTTCATCACGCAGTTCATTGATGGCGAGCTGACAGAGTTTACCGGTAAGGGTTGAATCCTGGCCGCCGCTAATACCCAGCACCAGTGACTTAATAAATGAATATCTTTTCAGGTACGACTTCAGGAAATCAACGCTGACACGAATTTCGTGTGCTGGGTCGATTTGTGGTTTCACCCCTAGTGCCTGAATAATCTCTTGTTGCAGAGCCATTTAACCCTCCGGTGCAATTTACCTGCGTATGCAGGTAGCAAAAGTCAGATTTGTTAAAACTACCCGTTTGTGGGTAAAACGACAAGACTCATGGGAGAGTGGTTGTGCCGTTTGGTGTGATTTAGAGCTATTTGGTACGTTTTGGAGCTAACCTGGTGTTTTGTTTAATAATCCTAAAATTTGTTCATTTGGTCTGCTTAGTTGAAAAATGCGCTTTTATATTCCAGGCTTATCTAACACGCATGAGCAATACCCTGAAAAACGAGGATAAAATATGAACAAGACTTTTGCAGGAATTTTAAGTGCAGCAGCGGTTATGACAATGCTTGCCGGTTGTACAGCCTACGATCGTACTAAAGATCAGGTAGCAACACCGGTTGTAAAAGATGTGAAAAAAGGCATGAGCCGTGAGCAAGTTCAACAGGTCGCAGGCAAACCGTCTTCAGAAGTGACCATGATTCACGCACGTGGTACTTGCCAGACCTACATTCTCGGTCAGCGTGATGGCAAAACAGAAACTTATTTCGTAGCGCTTGATGAAACCGGGCATGTGATGAACTCGGGTTATCAGACTTGTGCTGAGTACGATACAGACCCGCAGGTCAAAAAATAATTACACGTTAGAAATGGAAAAGCCGTCACTGATGTGACGGCTTTTTTGTGGGTTAAGCCGGGATATGGCTGATTTTATTGCTGCGCGACCAAATACGGTGCGCGGCTAACAGTTTAAGGAAATCATCGGTAAATGCAGTCGTGACAGTGTCACCTTCAACCACGCCTTCCTCGCCCTGGTTATTATCGATTCCTAGCTGAGTTTTAAACTGGCGGGCATCCCCTGCAAGACCAATGACCTTTAAGTGTTTATAAGCTTCCAGTAAATAATAAGCTGCGTCACCGTTGTTGAGAATTGAAGTGAGATCGCCCCCGGGAACAATCACCGCATCTACCGTGACCGATGGCGAACCGGTAAACGTGGCGGCAATCGGGAGCAGGGATCCGTCATCAGCGCTTGTTTCACCCATGCGGGAAAACAGTAGTTTGGTATGCACGCCCTGAGCTTTCAGCGCCTTCATCGCTACCAGAACATCCGCAGCATTGGCTTTTTCACTCAGCAAAATAGCCACCACGCGGCCTTTCACTGAACCACTTGGCACGGCATACAAACTCAGGCTTGGATCTTTCTTCAGGCCGTTCACATCTTTTGGCGGCGCAACATGCATCTGCTCATCAGACAGTTCAATTCCGAGATTTTCTGCGACCGGATGAGCAAGGGAAATATCAATATGTGTCAAATGATCCAGTACACGTTCGCGGATATACGGCCTCGCGACTTTAGATAATTCGAAACTAAAGGCACTGATGATGTGCTGCTGTTCCACAGGAGTCTGGCTTTGCCAGAACAACCGCGGTTGCGAATAATATTCACCAAACGACGGGCTGCGCTCGCGGACTTTATGGCCCTCAATACGCTCCTGATAGCTTTCGAAACCGCCGCGTTTTGGCCCCGGAGGTGTTTCGCGCGGCCAGTTGTCGTTGATAGAATTGGGTTCGTAGTTGGCAGGATTGCTGTCAATATCCATGCGATGCATGCCGTCACGCTGGAAGTTGTGATATGGGCAGGTCGGACGGTTTATCGGAATTTCATGGAAGTTTGGCCCCCCGAGACGACTGATTTGTGTATCGGTGTAAGAGAACAAACGGCCTTGTAACAGCGGGTCGTTACTAAAATCTAAGCCTGGAACGATATGGCCCGGATGGAATGCCACTTGTTCATTTTCGGCAAAGAAATTATCCGGGTTGCGGTTGAGCGTCATTTTGCCCACCAGATGAACCGGCACCAGTTCTTCCGGGATCAGTTTGGTTGGGTCGAGCAGGTCAAAGTCATATTTAAATTCATCTTCTTCCGGAATTAATTGTAGGCCCAGTTCATATTCCGGGAAGTCACCCGCTTCAATCGATTCCCAAAGGTCGCGGCGGTGGAAATCAGGATCACGTCCGGTCAGTTTTTGCGACTCATCCCAAAGCAGAGAAGCTTTGCCCGCGGTCGGTTTCCAGTGGAAGCGTACGAAAGTCGCTTTCCCTTCTGCGTTAATCATGCGGAAAGTATGAATCCCGAAACCTTCCATGGTGCGGTAGCTGCGCGGCAGACCGCGGTCAGACATCGCCCAAATGACGTTGTGTAGTGTTTCAGGTTGCAGCGAGACATAGTCCCAGAAGGTGTCGTGCGCGCTGCCACCTTGCGGGATAGCCCAGTGTGGCTCAGGTTTCACTGCATGGACGAAATCAGGAAATTTATGCGCATCCTGAATGAAAAATACCGGAGTATTGTTACCGACTAAATCGAAAATGCCTTCTTCGGTGTAGAACTTAGTGGCAAATCCGCGGATATCACGCACTGTATCGGCCGAGCCTGCGCCACCTTGTACCGTTGAAAAACGTACAAATACCGGAGTGATTTTGTCGGGGTCGGAAAGAAAATCTGCTTTGGTCACTTCCGCCATATTTTTGTATGGCTGGAAATAACCGTGTGCCGCTGATCCGCGCGCGTGAACGATTCGCTCAGGAATACGCTCATGGTCAAAGTGGGTGATTTTCTCCCGCAAGATAAAATCTTCCAGAAGCGTAGGCCCACGCGTACCAGCACGCAGCGAGTTCTGGTCATCGGCAATGCGCACGCCCTGATTGGTGGTCAGAGGGAAGTTTTCACCGTTCTTGCGATGCTTATCGAGCAATTTTAATTTTTCGTTGGAGGTGTCCGGGCTTTTATAACTCCCTGCCGCAGTAGGTTGCGCTCCCGGAGGGCTCGGTTCAGTTGAAGGGCGATGAGAGCCATCATCGGGTGCCAGTGAATCCATACCAGGCTTCGATTCATTGGCGTCATGTATAGGTGCACTGTGATTCAGAGGGTGCTTATCGTTCGTCGACATTGAACTCATCTCCTGTTTTAGTTCTGCTCTCATTGGGCTTCGTATGGCCCAAAACAGCTTTAACTATAGGACAAGGTCATCTCGACGCGAGACTTATGGGACAGTTCTCCGCTATCATAGCGAAGTTGTTCAACAATTTAGTTTTGATTCCATTGCCTATGAAACCTTTACGCCAACCGAATACTCGTCCCGTTCTTACGTACCAAGCGCGTGTTGAACCCTCACCACCGTCTCATGCTTTTCGAGTGGATGGGTTTAAGGATGTGTGGCTGCTACGCAACCGCTACGTGGCTTTTGTGCTGGTAGGAAATGCGTTCCGCCAGTCACCGCCCTTTACCTTACCGGAATCGGCACAACGCTGGGCAATACAGGTCAGACATGAAAATGAGATTTACTGAGAGAAGAACGAGCTCAGAGCTGTTTTAAGAGACTTGAATTTAAAGGCCTGTCGAGTGCAGGCCCTGCAACGCAGATTGACTTACCCGCCGTTACTGAGCCGCTCAAACTCTTCGCAACCGGTATCAAAGCCTTCCATGCAGCTCAGATTTAACCACTGCAATGCACGCTGTTTATTGACAGCGATAAAACCCTTTTCACCGTTTAAAAATAACATTCCAGCCCAATACTCGGCATATCCGGTGCGGGAGAGCGTAGAGCTGCGTTTAAACCAGAAAGTGGCTTTTTCATCATCTTGCGCTGTCCCTACACCATTGGCGTAGAGTAACCCCAGAAACATTTGCGCATCGACTGCTGAGTCACTTTCTATATCCTGCGAGGCGCTTTCCAGCAGTTCAATGGCCCTGGTGTAATCGGGTTTACCCGCTTGGGTATTAACGAAAATGCGTGCCAGAGTCACTTTTCCAGACTGGCTGCCTCGTTGTACGGCCTGTTGTGCTAACGATTTAGCCTGTTGGTAATCAGCGGTGGCAGGGTCATGAATTTTGAGTTGAGCCAATAATGCCATGGCATCGGCATCACCCTGAGCGGCTGATTTGGCAGCCCAGCTTTCTGCCTGCTGATATTCGCCTGCGCTAACCAGAGTATCGGCAAGATAGAATTGCGCACGGCTGTCACCTTCCTGCGCATGTTTCAGGTAAGGGCTATCGACATTTTCTGCCCAGGCGCCAGAGACAAAGAAGAAAAGTAGAATGCAGAGTCGTTTCATTGAGGGAAGAGGTCCGTAGAAGGCGAAAGTGTTTTGGCACCCTGAGAGGGGCTCTAAGTTATAAATAAAAAAACGGTTCCCTGTTACAGGAACCGTTTATTGTCGCAGATTATAAGGTGGTTTTGCTACTGATTAGCGATGCGCCAATTCCGCTTCTTCATCACTATTGAGTAATTCTTTATCCGTCTGCTTCATCAACTGGCTGGTGATAGTACCGGCAGTCATTGAACCGCTAACGTTCAGAGCAGTACGACCCATATCAATCAGTGGCTCAACAGAAATCAACAATGCTACCAGTGTGACCGGCAAGCCCATGGCTGGCAGAACAATCAGGGCTGCGAAGGTTGCACCGCCACCAACGCCCGCAACACCTGCGGAGCTTACGGTGACGATACCAACCAGAGTTGCAATCCAGACCGGGTCCAGCGGGTTAATACCGACAGTTGGAGCGACCATCACCGCCAGCATGGCAGGATAGAGACCAGCACAACCGTTCTGGCCGATAGTGGCACCAAAGGACGCCGCAAAGCTTGCGATGGACTCAGGAACTCCCAGACGGCGAGTTTGCGCTTCAACGTTCAATGGAATGCTGGCGGCGCTAGAACGACTGGTGAAGGCAAATGTTAGTACCGGCCAAACCTTGCGGAAGTATTTCAGCGGGCTTACGCCGTTTACGGCCAGCAATACTGCGTGCACGCCGAACATAATTGCCAGACCGAGATAAGACGCAACCACGAAACTACCGAGCTTGATGATGTCTTGCAGGTTTGAACCGGCAACAACTTTAGTCATCAGTGCAAGTACGCCGTATGGCGTCAATTGCATGACCAGGCGCACCAGCTTCATTACCCAGCTTTGCAGCGTATCAATCGCAACCAGAACACGTTCACCTTTCGGCGCATCGTCTTTCAGCAATTTCAGAGCAGCGACACCCAGGAATGCGGCGAAAATCACCACGCTGATGATGGAGGTTGGATTCGCCCCAGTCAGGTCAGCAAACGGGTTTTTCGGCACGAATGACAGAATCAGTTGCGGCACGTTCAGGTCAGCCACTTTGCCCACGTACGTGGTTTCAATGGTGCTCAGACGGGCGGTTTCAGCTGTACCTTGTACCAAACCTTCAGCGGTCAGGCCGAACAGGTTGGTCACCAACACGCCGACAAGTGCCGAGATCAAAGTGGTAAACAGCAAGGTCCCGATAGTCAGGAAGCTGATTTTCCCCAATGAAGAGGCATTATGCAAACGAGCTACCGCGCTCAGAATTGAGGCGAACACTAATGGCATGACGATCATTTGCAACAGTTGCACATAACCGTTACCAACGATGTTAAACCACTGGATAGATTGTTTAAGTACCGGGCTGTCTTCGCCATAAATGGTATGCAGCGCAAGGCCAAATACTACGCCCATTGCTAAACCAAGCAGTACTTTCTTTGCCAGACTCCACTGTTTGTGGCGAGTTTGCGCCAGCAACAGCAGCAGAATAACGAACACGATAACGTTCGCTATAAGTGGAAAATTCATCCCCGTATCTCCTGAGTGTTTTTTAAATAGATGGACTGATTGCCATCTTTATTCTGTAAATCGTACCAGAAGCTTAGAACGACACTTATATTCAAAAGGAATTGATTATTACATTTTGAATGGTTTCGTCTAATTATTGTGCTGAATGGTGATTTAAAATGCTGTTGAAGGTCATTTGCATTGAAATTATCACCTGTGATGACCAACGTACCGCACTGTTATCGGGCAAACTTTGCGGCATCCACACAGCCAGACCAAACAGCGCCATACACAAAACGCGTTCAAGTTGGTTGCCTTTTTGCGGTCTGACAATCGGAAAGCGAAAGCGCAAACGGCATGGCCACAGCAGTGGAACACCAGCAGGCGTAAGCATATCTGCCAGAATATGGCTCAAATAACCCAACACCATGCCTTGTAGCGCATCGGCGGGAATAACCCAAGTTTCAGGGACTTTAAGATAGAACAGTGCAAGGCTTGCAAACACCGCAAACAAACTGTGTGTAAAGCCCCTGTGACCGCAGGCTCGGGCAATAGGTTTGGAAATCCACGGCAGACGCTGGCCCAGAAACGACTTTGGATGGTCGATATCTGGTAATAAGCAGGTCAGAATGGCTGACGGCACAATATGCCACCAGTCTCCTTGAGCAAGCACGGGCGTGAGTTCGGCGTTTTTTGCGAAAACTGCGCAGGCAATGGAAAAAAGAAGATGGCCTTCCGCCGTCATGATACTACCTGGATGAAAACTGTCGATTCATACAGTATAGGGATTTTATACAGTAGACGGAAGAGGTGACGGCGTAACATTTTGCTACCGCCGGTAACCCGGCGATAGCGGATTTACCGGGCTAGCCAGCCCCCGTCGACTGCAATGGTATATCCGTTGACGTAATCGGACGCGCTAGATGCGAGAAAAACTATTGGGCCTTGTAGGTCCGCGGGAACGCCCCATCGGCCTGCCGGAATACGGTCTAGTATTTCCTGGCTGCGCACTTCGTCATCACGCAGTTGTTGAGTATTGTTAGTAGCCATATATCCTGGTGCAATAGCATTCACATTAATATTGTGCTGTGCCCATTCGTTTGCCAGCAATCGCGTGACACCGAGCACCGCGCTTTTTGATGCCGTATAAGAGGGAACTCGTATACCGCCCTGGAATGACAACATTGAGGCGATATTAATGATTTTCCCGCCGCCACCTTGCCTGATGAATTGTTTTGCTACCGCCTGAGAGAGAAAGAACACTGATTTAATATTCAGGTTCATCACGTCATCCCAGTTTTTCTCGCTAAATTCAAGGGCGTCCTCGCGGCGAATGGTGCCCGCGTTATTGACCAGAATGTCTATTTTTCCCATTCCCGCCACGGCTTGTTCGATGATGCCCGGAATGACCTCGTGCTGGCTTAAATCTGCCTGGATGGCGAGAAAACGTCGCCCCAGCGCTTCCACTTTTTGTGCGGTTTCGTGCGGGATTTTGCGGTTCACACTAACGATGTCACAACCAGCCTCAGCAAGGCCGATCGCCATTCCCTGACCCAATCCAGTGTCACAACCTGTGACGATAGCGACTTTACCCTGCAGATTAAAAGCATCGAGAATCATAGTTACCCCGGTATCCGGAAAAGCGCATATGCGCGTGTAAATAAAGAATAGATACGGGATGGGGGAAATTCAAATTAATATGAAATAGCGTTTCAATAATTTTGACGGAGGTATGATTTTGAGAAAGATGCGGGGATCCCCGCACCTTATAAAAGATTAGCCAAGCAGGTGTTCGGCGCGTAATTCAACCAGTGACGGCAGTTTTACGTTGGCAAGGCACCAGCGCACATCATCATGGTTTTCTTCGGCGGGAACCACGATTGAACGCATACGCGCAGCTTTGGTGGCAATCATCCCATTTACGGAATCTTCAAGCGTCACACAAGTTAGCGGGTCGACGCCAAGTTTAGCGGCGGCATCCAGGTAAACCTGAGGGTGCGGTTTGCTGTAAGACAGGTGTTCAGCTGAGGCGATGGCATCAAACTGATCACGCAGATCAAACATTTCCAGAACGCGTTCAAGCATATGCAGAGGTGATGCAGAAGCTAAACCTACTTTCAGCCCCTGTGCTTTGCACAATGCAACGGCTTCACGCACGCCTGGCAAGAGAGGGCGTTTCTCTTCAACTAAGGAAATGGCACGGGTAATGACGCGGTTAGTCACTTCTTCACGCGTTGGACCATTCCACGGTTGGTGGGAGAACCACAGGTCGACGACCAGGTCGATACGCAAGCCGAGCGTATCGGGCAGTTCGCAACGGCGGGAGATATCCACGCCAATGCTTGCCATAACCTCTAGCTCTGCTTCATCCCATAACGGTTCTGAATCAATCAACAAACCGTCCATATCAAAAATTGCAGCTACAATTTGGCGAGTAACAGCCATTTAACGACTCCTGTCATTTATGTATTAAAGATAAGATCTCTAATCAATAGCTGGAATTACCTGAGGATGCCACTGCTTTATGAAATTCGCCCGTAAAGCTCAGGCGAAATCACACCGGACAAGGTAGACTTTGTGCGTACAAGTTACGTCTTAACCAAGGGGAACGAATGACGTATCAACAAGCTGGACGCATTGCCGTACTCAAACGTGTGGCTGGCTGGGTAATTTTTATCCCAGCGGTAATTTCTACACTGATTTCGATTTTGAAGTTTATGGATGCGCATAGCGAAAAACAGGCGGGCATTAATGCCGTGATGCTGGATTTTGCTCATGTCATGATTGAGATGATGCGTTTCAATACGCCATTTTTAAATTTCTTCTGGTACAACTCGCCACAACCGGAGTTCCATCAGCAGGCAAACATTCTGTTCTGGGTCATCTACGCGCTGATATTTGTTGGCCTCGCATTACAGGCATCTGGCGCACGTATGAGCCGCCAGGCGAAGTTTCTGCGTGAAGGTGTGCAAGATCAATTGATTCTGGAACAAGCAAAAGGCCCGGAAGGGTTAACGAAAGCGCAGATTGATGCAAAAATTGTCGTGCCGCGACACACGATTTTCCTGCAAATTTTCCCGCTCTATGTTTTACCCATCATCATTATCGTCATCGGCTACTTCTTCTTTTCATTACTGGGTTTCATCTAGAAAACGCCACTCCTGTTTGAGGAGTGGCGAAGTCATTACGCCGCCAGAACTCTATCCAATGCTTTTTCTGCGACCACTAAATGCTGACCGCCAAAAAGAATCGCCCGGTTAAGTAGGGTATAGAGTTGATAGATCGGTTGGCGTAGGAGGAAATCGGCGGGAAGAGGGGATATCGACTGGTAACCGTCGTAGATTTGCGGTGGTTGATCAGGATGCAATGGCAACATTGCCAGATCGCATTCGCGGTCTCCCCAGTAACACGCCGGGTCGTAAATAAATGGACCATCAGGCCCCATTGCGCAATTTCCTGACCACAAATCACCATGTAGCAATGATGGCTGCGGCTGGTGGGAGGCAAGCGTTTGGTGTACAAAATCGACGATGAGATCGATATCACCAAAATGGATCCCTTTTTCAGCGGCGAGTTCTAACTGCCAGCCAATGCGTTGTTCCGCAAAAAATGTAGACCAACGTCGTTGCCAGGCATTGGGTTGAGGGGTAGTGGAAAGATCATTATCAAAATCGAGGCCAAATTGCGGTTGCTCGCTCCATAGATGCAACCGAGCCAGCTGTTGCCCCAGCAAAAAGGCGTTATGCGCATCCAGCGGTTTTGATGGCATGTATTCGAGCAGCAGGAAGCTGTAATCGCGATCGCTGCCAACCGCCCAAACTTTAGGTACGCGTACCGTATTGCTGCGCGAAAGTAACTCAAGCTGGTCGGCTTCAGCAGTGAAGATGGGCAACATTTCACGCGCATCGCTTTTGACAAAGATCTCATGACCGGCATAGTGAATTCGCCAGGCGGCATGAATTTCGCCGCCGGGTAATTCCGTGCGTTGTTCAATTTCAGCAGTGCCGAGTTGTTCACTTAACAGACGACTAATAGCTTGCCACATGATGCTTCTCCCCAGGTTTTCTGGTAGATCATTAGCTTATCGCTGTTAACCGGGTCAAACTTCGAACTGACGCACATCCCCGGTCATGATATTTAAAACAAGGCTATTTACTCTCTTGTAGCCAGTTTTCCCATGTTGTTACTGACACTTCGGGTTCGATACCCAGTGCTAACTGACCAAGGCCACGGGATAACTCTTCAACTTCTGTCTGGCTTGATGTGCTTATTAACCCAAATGTGTTGATACCTAACTCGTGAATTTTACCTTCGTCATCTGACATAGTGAGCAAAAAACCGCCGCGTGTCAGTTGGTTATTGAGCTCGTTAAGATCCGTGAGATTATTTTCCTGGAACTTAAATGTGACAACATAGCGCACGATGTCTCCGCTACTCATTATTCACCTCATTGTTATCCCGAAGGTTTCAGCATAGTTGATCTATATGAAATGGCGACTTCTGACGAAACGACAAGCCGCCATTCAGGATGTAGTCGCTAACTACGCAAGTAATCGTAGATTTTTTGCGTATTTTCCAGTGAACACAACCGAGTGCCATGATTTAGGGTGGCTGCGCTACCGGCGGCAACACCGAAACGAACCATATCTAATAAAGGTGCACCTTCTGCCAGTTTCAACGTCATTGCCCCGACCATGCTATCGCCTGCGCCAACCGTACTTTGGCTTTTGACTGGTGGTGGTACAACTTGCACACAACCGCTGGCATCAACACCAAGAGCACCTTGTGGACCCAGAGAAACCACCACGCGTTTCGCTTTGCCACTGTCGACAATCTCTTGGGCGGCTTGGCGCACATCGTCAGGTTGAGTGAGATCACGGTTTACTAATGCACTGAGCTCTTTTTGGTTTGGTTTAACCAACTCAATATTGCCGATTTCAAGGGTTGCTTTTAAGGCTTCGCCAGAGCTATCCACGATGCAGCGGATACCTGCTTGTTGAGCTGTTTTTACTAATGCACAAAGTTTAGAAACGTTAATGCCTGGTGGGAGACTGCCACTGATAACCAAAATAGCTTCGGGTTCAATGGACAAAACTTTTTCTTCGAGCAGACGGAATTCATCATCGGTGAGTGCGGCTCCAGGCATTACAAAACGATACTGTTCGCCGGTTGATTCCGCATGAACATGTAAGTTTTGCCGAGTCCAGTCGCGTGCATTAATAGTATCAATAGCGACATGTTCATCTAGCAGGAGGGCACAAAGGTGTTCCCCGGTCGCGCCACCGGAAGGAAATATGGCTGTTGCCTGGCCTCCTAAGTGCACAATCGCACGTGCAACGTTAATGCCGCCACCGCCAGGTTCAAACACTGGAGCGGTACAGCGGAGTTTTCCCTCCGGGTAAATTTGTGCGGTTAATGTTGCGCTATCGAGTGAGGGAGCAAGTGTCAATGTATAAATCCGAGCCATATATCCTCCTTAATTGAGCGTTGGGTTAAAGCGTAGCACTGTTTCAGCCCAAAGAATGTCAATTAACACAATGATTTATCATATGATTTGTAAAAAGCAATAGAACACTATGTTTATGAAAATAAAGATGTTTTAAGAGCTCTCTTATTCAAAAAATGAAAGAAGAATTCATTGCTATGTTATTCGGGCTTTTTTATAATTTGTAACCTTTCTTGGCTCATAATTATTTGATCCACAGAAGAGATTCCGGAACCTTGATGGTTTCTTTTTATGTTGTACGGACGATTAAATGAATTTAGTTAAGACAGTACCGGCTGCAATTTTGCTGACCGGAAGTGCGCTATTGAGTCACTTTGCAATTGCAGATAATTCGGTTTTCACTGTCATGGATGACCCATCTACCGCTAAGAAACCGTTCGAAGGTAACCTGAATGCGGGTTATCTTGCGCAATCAGGCAACACCACAAGTTCTTCGTTGACTGCGAACACCAACATGACCTGGTACGACACCTCTACCGCGTGGTCACTGTGGGGTAATGCAAACAACACGTCTTCTAACGATGAGCGCTCTTCTGAGACTTATGCTGCTGGTGGTCGTAGCCGTTACAACATGACTGATAGCGATTATCTCTTTGGTCAGGCCAGCTGGTTAACAGACCGCTACAACGGATATCAGTCGCGTGATGTGCTGACCGCAGGTTATGGTCGTCAGTTCCTCAGTGGCCCGGTACACAGTTTGCGTGTGGAATTTGGTCCAGGCGTGCGTTATGACGAGTACACTGATGGCGGGCATAAGACTCAGCCGTTGGGTTACGCGTCAGGTATCTATAACTGGCAGCTGACCGACAATGCCAAATTTATCCAGGGTGTTTCTGTGCTGGGTAGTCAGGATACGACGGTAAACTCTGAAACTGCTCTTGAAGTTGCAATCAATGAGCACTTTGGTTTGCGGGTTGGCTACAACGTCACCTGGAACTCAAATCCACCTGATTCAGCTCCAGAGCATACAGATAGACGCACCGCAGTTACTCTTGGTTATAAGATGTAATTGGCAAAGCCGGGTAATTCCCGGCTTTAATGTTTTATTTTATCGTAATGTGCTATTATTATTTTGGTCCATGGTTTTA
Source organism: Buttiauxella cochleicola (assembly GCF_021282405.1). Lineage (NCBI taxonomy): Bacteria > Pseudomonadati > Pseudomonadota > Gammaproteobacteria > Enterobacterales > Enterobacteriaceae > Buttiauxella > Buttiauxella cochleicola. The sequence goes on along the minus strand of NZ_JAJSOU010000010.1, from coordinate 8,502 downwards.
TTTTAAATAAAAAGATCTTTTTTTAATTTCTTCACAATCTCTCCTTAATCATCTGTCTCGTCATATTTTCTTTATATTTGGCACAAATTGATAAATAAATCACCTTGTGAAAAGTGTGATCTGGATCTACTCTTATTTCATAGCGAGATAATAACTTGCTGTCCCACTAAATAAGAGAATCAAGAATATGAAAAATATTAAATATATCGCTACTGCAGCCTTACTTTCTGTGATTTCATGCGGTGCGTTTGCCGCTCAACCTGTAACTGCCACTACTTTAACAAGCACTACAGCCGCCTCGCAGACTGCACCTTCCAACACATGGCATGCGACTGATATCGAAGCTGGTTCAAATATCCAACCGGGTGCGCAATCAACTGGTCGTTCAATGGATGATGCTTTTGATGTCCATACACTTGTTGCTGGCGAGTGGTATTAGTAATTGAGCAATGCTGATTAGTTTTCATTTATACGAACTTGCTAATTGATCTCTCATTTTTCAAATTCGTATGAAACAAAAAACCGGAGCAAGATGCCCGGTTTTTTTATTTTCCTAATCTTATAAACCGATAATGTAATTATTGGTCAGCACAATGTTTAGAAAATCTTATTAGTTTCATTTGCATATTTTTCGAGAATACAAACGTATTTTCACTGATAGTTGCGTGAAAAAATGGGGATAAAACAGTCAGTTATTATTACCGGTATCAAGATGATTCTGGACTGCAAAACGCGACATACCCTCCTTAAAGTGATAGTATTCTCAACCGTCGTGAGGCTGTGAACTTCGCACTCACGCATAAATTGTGGAGTCGGCCTTGCAATTGTGGGCGAGATGACGACGCAACCGGTTGAAACCAAAGTAAAATACATGTTGCATGTGATCTTGCGTATGGGTCACCACTGCGAATAAGGACTTATAATGCCTGTTATTACTCTTCCTGATGGCAGCCAACGCCATTACGACCATGCTGTTAGCCCGCTGGATGTAGCCTTGGACATCGGTCCTGGCCTCGCAAAAGCGTGTATCGCTGGCCGTGTTGATGGCGAACTGGTTGATGCATCTGATGTTATTGAGCACGATGCTAAACTCGCGATTATCACCGTTAAAGATGAAGCTGGCCTGGAGATTCTCCGCCACTCATGCGCCCACTTATTGGGTCATGCCATCAAACAGCTGTGGCCGCACACTAAAATGGCGATCGGCCCGGTTATTGATAACGGTTTTTACTACGACGTTGACATTGACCACACGCTGACGCAGGAAGATCTTGAGCTGCTCGAGAAGCGTATGCACGAGCTGGCTGAGAAAGATTACGACGTCATCAAGAAGAAAGTGAGCTGGCACGAAGCCCGCGAAACTTTCGTTAACCGTGGCGAAAGCTACAAGGTTGCGATTCTTGATGAAAACATCAGCCATGATGATAAGCCAGGTCTGTATCATCATGAAGAATACGTTGATATGTGCCGTGGTCCGCACGTACCGAATATGCGTTTCTGCCATCATTTCAAACTGCAGAAAACATCCGGTGCATACTGGCGTGGCGACAGCAGCAACAAAATGCTGCAACGTATTTATGGCACCGCGTGGGCAGATAAAAAGCAGTTGAATGCTTATCTGCAACGCCTGGAAGAAGCGTCTAAGCGCGATCACCGCAAAATTGGTAAGCAACTCGACCTGTATCATATGCAGGAAGAAGCGCCAGGTATGGTGTTCTGGCATAACGACGGCTGGACTATCTTCCGTGAGTTGGAAGTGTTTGTACGCTCCAAACTCAAAGAGTACCAATATCAGGAAGTGAAAGGCCCGTTCATGATGGACCGTGTGCTGTGGGAAAAAACTGGCCACTGGGACAACTATAAAGATGCGATGTTTACTACTTCTTCCGAGAACCGTGAATACTGCATCAAGCCAATGAACTGCCCGGGTCACGTGCAGATCTTTAACCAGGGTCTGAAGTCTTACCGCGACCTGCCATTACGTATGGCTGAGTTTGGTAGCTGTCACCGTAACGAGCCGTCAGGCGCGTTGCATGGCCTGATGCGCGTTCGTGGCTTTACTCAGGACGATGCTCACGTATTCTGTACCGAAGAGCAGGTTCGCGATGAAGTGAACAGCTGTATCCGCATGGTTTATGACATGTACAGCACCTTCGGTTTTGAAAAAATCGTTGTGAAACTGTCTACCCGCCCGGAAAAACGCATCGGTACCGACGAAATGTGGGATCGTGCAGAGGCGGATTTGGCCGTAGCGCTGCAAGAAAATAATATACCGTTTGATTATCAACCGGGTGAGGGTGCATTCTATGGCCCTAAAATTGAATTTACCCTGTATGACTGCCTGGATCGTGCATGGCAGTGCGGCACTGTACAGCTCGACTTCTCTTTACCATCACGCCTGAATGCGTCTTATATCGGCGAAAGTAACGAACGCCTGGTTCCGGTAATGATTCACCGTGCAATTCTCGGGTCAATGGAACGTTTCATTGGTATCCTGACCGAAGAATTTGCGGGCTTCTTCCCAACCTGGCTGGCGCCGGTACAAGCAGTGGTTATGAATATCACTGATGGACAGTCTGATTATGTCGAAGAATTGACCCGTAAACTGCAAAATGCAGGCATTCGCGTAAAAGCAGACTTGAGAAATGAGAAGATTGGCTTTAAAATCCGTGAACACACGTTGCGTCGTGTCCCTTACATGTTAGTTTGTGGCGATAAAGAGGTCGAAGCAGGCAAAGTTGCCGTTCGTACCCGTCGTGGCAAAGATTTGGGGAGCATGGACGTCAACGAATTGATTGAAAAGCTGCAGAATGAAATTCGCAGTCGCAATCTTAATCAACTAGAGGAATAGAGTTATTAAAGGCGGAAAAAGAGTTCAACCGGCGCGTCCTAATCGCATAAACAGAGAAATTCGTGCCACTGAGGTTCGTCTGACAGGTATAGACGGCGAGCAACTAGGTATTGTGAGTCTGAATGAAGCTTTAGAAAAAGCCGAGGAGGCTGGGGTTGATTTAGTTGAAATCAGTCCTAATGCTGAACCGCCTGTTTGTCGAATTATGGATTACGGCAAATTCCTCTACGAAAAAAGCAAATCTTCTAAGGAACAGAAGAAGAAGCAAAAAGTTATTCAGGTCAAGGAAATCAAATTCCGACCTGGTACCGATGATGGCGACTATCAGGTAAAACTCCGCAGCCTGGTTCGCTTTCTGGAAGAGGGTGATAAAGCTAAAATCACACTGCGTTTCCGCGGTCGTGAAATGGCTCACCAACAGATTGGTATGGAAGTGCTTAACCGCGTCCGTGACGATCTGAGTGAACTGGCAGTCGTCGAATCCTTCCCATCGAAGATCGAAGGCCGTCAGATGATCATGGTGCTCGCTCCGAAGAAGAAACAGTAAGGCCATCAAGTAACAGTTCTCGCGAGGTTTCGGCCTCGTGAGTTTTGTTCGCCTTCTGGTTCGTTTTATTAACAATGCGAAGTGGAAAGTTATTAAATGCCAAAGATTAAAACTGTACGCGGCGCTGCTAAGCGCTTCAAAAAGACCGCCGGTGGTGGTTTTAAGCGTAAGCACGCTAACCTGCGTCATATTCTGACTAAAAAGTCTACTAAGCGTAAACGTCACCTGCGTCCGAAAGGTATGGTCTCCAAAGGGGATCTGGGCCTGGTCATCGCTTGCCTGCCGTACGCATAAGTAGCATTTTTTAATTAATTCAGAATATAGAACAGGAGAGCTAATATGGCTCGCGTAAAACGTGGTGTTATCGCACGTGCTCGTCACAAAAAAATCCTTAAACAAGCCAAAGGCTACTACGGTGCGCGTTCACGCGTATACCGCGTTGCTTTCCAGGCTGTTATCAAAGCTGGCCAATACGCTTACCGTGACCGTCGTCAACGTAAACGTCAATTCCGTCAGCTGTGGATTGCACGTATCAACGCTGCAGCTCGTCAGAACGGGATCTCTTACAGCAAATTCATCAACGGCTTGAAAAAAGCTTCTGTTGAAATCGACCGTAAGATCCTGGCTGACATCGCGGTATTCGACAAAGTGGCATTTACTGCACTAGTTGAAAAAGCGAAAGCAGCTCTGGCGTAAGCCAGTTACTAGGGGGAGCTTGCTCCCTCTTTTAATTTCTAACGGTAATGTTTAACACTGTTCAATAAGGTAACTGCAAGCATGAATGCTGCTATTTTCCGTTTCTTTTTTTACTTTAGCACCTGAACTCGGGGGCTTTGCGCGTAAGAAAAGAAACGAAAAATAGCGCCGAAAGCCTCCATAATGGAGGCTTTTTTTTTGCATCCTTTTTATCTTTGTATACGAATCAACTACCCCGGTAATTATGCCGGCATAAGAGGAATACCATGCCACATCTCGCAGAGCTGGTTGCCAACGCAACGGCCGCCATAAACGAGGCCCAGGATGTTGCCGCGTTAGACAACGTACGCGTCGAGTATTTAGGGAAAAAAGGTCATCTGACCCTCCAGATGACCACCCTACGTGAATTGCCAGCAGAAGAGCGCCCAGCAGCGGGTGCAGTAATTAACGAAGCCAAAGAGAAAGTGCAGGAAGCATTGAATGCTCGCAAAAATGCACTTGAAAGTGCTGCCCTGAATGCTCGCCTGGCAGAAGAAACTATCGATATCTCACTGCCTGGTCGTCGTGTTGAAAATGGTGGTTTGCATCCAGTAACACGCACCATCGACCGTATTGAAAGCTTCTTCGGTGAGTTAGGCTTCACCGTGGCGACTGGCCCGGAAATCGAAGATGACTATCACAACTTCGATGCGCTGAATATTCCAGGCCATCACCCGGCTCGTGCTGACCACGATACATTCTGGTTCGATGCAACTCGTTTACTGCGCACCCAGACTTCTGGCGTTCAGATTCGCACCATGAAAGACAAGCAGCCGCCGATTCGTATTATCGCGCCGGGCCGCGTGTATCGTAACGACTACGATCAGACTCACACGCCAATGTTCCACCAGATGGAAGGTTTGATTGTTGATACCAATATCAACTTCGCCAACCTGAAAGGCACGATTCACGACTTCCTGAACAACTTCTTCGAAGCTGATTTGCAGATTCGTTTCCGCCCGTCCTACTTCCCGTTCACCGAACCATCCGCAGAAGTTGATGTGATGGGTAAAAATGGCAAATGGTTGGAAGTATTAGGCTGTGGCATGGTGCATCCGAACGTTCTGCGTAACGTTGGTATCGACCCAGAGGTTTATTCAGGCTTTGCTTTCGGTATGGGCATGGAACGTTTAACCATGCTGCGCTACGGCGTAACCGATTTGCGTGCATTCTTCGAAAATGATTTACGTTTCCTCAAACAGTTTAAATAAGGGCGGGATATCCAATGAAATTCAGTGAACTCTGGTTACGCGAATGGGTAAACCCAGCCAACAGTAGTGAAGAGCTTTCCGGTCAAATTACTATGGCTGGTCTTGAAGTTGATGGTGTTGATGCCGTTGCTGGCGAATTCAACGGCGTGGTTGTGGGTGAGGTGGTTGAGTGCGGCCAACATCCGAATGCTGACAAGCTGCGTGTAACAAAAGTTAATGTCGGTGGCGACCGTCTGTTAGACATCGTTTGTGGTGCACCAAATTGCCGTCAGGGCCTGAAAGTTGCTGTGGCAACCGTTGGTGCTGTTCTGCCAGGCGATTTCAAAATTAAAGCTGCAAAACTGCGCGGCGAGCCATCAGAAGGCATGCTCTGCTCATTCTCCGAGCTGGGTATTTCCGATGACCATAACGGTATTATTGAGCTGCCGCTGGATGCGCCGATTGGCACCGACATCCGCGAATACCTGAAGCTTGACGACAACACTATCGAAATCAGCGTCACGCCAAACCGCGCCGATTGCCTCGGTATCATCGGTGTTGCCCGTGATGTTGCGGTTGTGAACCAACTGCCATTAAACGTGCCAGAAATAGTTACTGTAGCGGCGACTATTACCGACACGCTGCCAATTCGTGTCGATGCGCCTGAAGCATGTCCCCGTTACCTGGGCCGCGTGGTTAAAGGTATCAACGTCAAAGCTCCTACGCCGCTGTGGATGAAAGAAAAACTGCGTCGTTGTGGTATTCGTTCTATCGATGCGGTAGTTGACGTAACTAACTACGTGCTGTTGGAACTCGGCCAGCCGATGCATGCGTTTGATAAAGACCGCATTGAAGGTGGCATTGTTGTACGTATGGCAGAAGAGGGTGAAACCCTGACGCTGCTTGATGGTAACGAAGCGAAGTTGAATGCCGATACTCTGGTCATTGCTGACCACAACAAAGCGCTGGCAATGGCCGGCATCTTTGGTGGTGAACATTCTGGTGTGAATGATGAAACCCAGAACATACTGCTTGAGTGTGCATTCTTCAGCCCGCTGTCAATTACCGGCCGCGCGCGCCGCCATGGCTTGCATACCGATGCTTCTCATCGTTATGAGCGTGGTGTGGATTCAGCGTTGCAGTACAAAGCAATGGAACGTGCTACTCGTCTGTTGACTGATATCTGTGGCGGTGAAGCAGGCCCGGTAATTGATGTGACTAATGAAGCACATCTGCCAAAAGCTGCCACAATTACTCTGCGTCGCAGCAAGCTGGACCGTCTGATTGGCCATCATATTTCAGATGCGCAGGTTGGCGATATTCTGCGTCGTCTTGGCTGCGAAGTGACTGAAGGCGATAACCAGTGGACGGCAGTGGCTCCAAGCTGGCGCTTTGATATGCAGATTGAAGAAGATCTGGTTGAAGAAGTAGCGCGCGTTTATGGCTATAACAGCATTCCTAATGAGCCTGTACAAGCGGGTCTGATCATGGGTACTCACCGTGAAGCTGACCTTTCGCTCAAGCGTGTGAAAACCATGCTGGTCGATAAAGGCTACCAGGAAGTGATCACCTACAGCTTTGTTGATCCTAAAGTTCAACAACTGCTGCACCCGGGTGAAGAAAATCTGATTCTGCCAAGTCCAATTTCCAGCGAAATGTCAGCAATGCGTTTGTCCCTGCTGACCGGCCTGCTCAATACCGTGGTTTATAACCAAAACCGCCAACAGGCACGTGTGCGCATCTTTGAGTCCGGTTTACGCTTTGTTCCTGATACGCAGGCAGACCTGGGTATTCGTCAGGATCTTATGCTGGCTGGTGCGATCTGTGGCAACCGCTACGAAGAGCATTGGGATCTGGCGCGTAACACCGTCGACTTCTATGATTTGAAGGGCGATCTGGAAGCTGTTCTGGATCTGACCGGTAAACTTTCAGACATCGAATTTAAAGCAGCAAGCAACCCAGCCTTGCATCCAGGCCAAAGTGCTGCCATTTATTTATGCGGGGAATACGTTGGTTTCATTGGTGTTGTGCACCCGGAACTTGAACGTAAGCTTTCACTCAACGGTCGTACACTGGTGTTCGAAGTGCTGTGGAACAAGCTTGCAGACCGCGCTGTGCCTGAGTCTAAAGAGATTTCTCGTTTCCCTGCGAACCGTCGTGACATTGCAGTTGTGGTTGCAGAAAACGTTCCCGCAGCAGATATTTTGGCAGAGTGTAAGAAAGTTGGCGCAAATCAGGTAGTTGGCGTAAACTTGTTTGATGTGTACCGTGGTAAAGGTGTAGCCGAAGGTTATAAGAGCCTTGCCATAAGCCTTATCCTGCAGGATACGGGCCGTACACTCGAAGAAGAGGAGATGGCCGCTACCGTTGCAAAATGTGTAGAGGCATTAAAAGAGCGATTCCAGGCATCATTGAGGGATTGAACGTATGGCGCTTACAAAAGCTGAAATGTCAGAATATCTGTTTGATAAGCTAGGGCTTAGCAAACGTGATGCTAAAGAGTTGGTAGAACTGTTTTTCGAAGAGATCCGTCGTGCTTTGGAAAACGGCGAGCAGGTTAAACTATCAGGCTTTGGTAATTTTGACTTACGCGATAAAAACCAACGTCCCGGGCGTAACCCGAAGACTGGTGAAGATATTCCTATCACGGCACGCCGTGTAGTGACCTTCCGACCTGGTCAGAAGTTGAAGAGTAGGGTTGAAAACGCGTCGCCGAAAGACGAGTAACCTGAATTAACCAAAAAGGCCGCTTTAGCGGCCTTTTTCTTTGCTTCTGGCACCTGAAAGTGCCGACCTACAATGGTTTAATACGGCTTAGAAGCCCATCAGTGACCACCTGAAACCACCTGTGTGTGGACTCATTGTGGATGCAAATTTCCCCTAAGTGGATTAAGTGCAATGGCATCCTGTAGGAACTCAGGAGCAAAATGAGCATACGCCATCGTCTGCTCAATTCTGGTATGTCCCAGTATCCGCTGCAGAGTGATAATGCTTCCTCCGTTAATCATGAAGTGAGTTGCGAAGCTATGTCTCAATGAGTGAGTCGCTGGCCGACCCTGTAAATAATTCTGTGTAACTGCCAACGTATTAAAGGTGATCGCTCAGGCGGTCACCGAACTCGATAATAAAACGACTCATCGCCAGCCGCCAGTTTTGGATCGGCATACTCCATTTCTTTG